>JAFDHW010000009.1 GCA_019308705.1 Deltaproteobacteria bacterium | reverse complement strand
GCCCGCCGCTTGGTGGCGGAGTTTTCCGTGCCCGTCATCCTGGCCGGGGGCATCGGGCCGGAAAACGCGTATGCCGCCGTGGCCGCGGTCCGCCCCATGGGGGTGGACTCCTGCACGGGCACCAACACAAGGGACCGCCGGGGCAAAAACGTGCGTTTTTCCAAGGACCCCGCAAGGCTTGCCGCCATGGTGGCCGCGGTTCGCCGGGCGGACCGCGCCCTGGGCAGAACGCCCCTGGTTCCGACCGAAACCCCCTGCCCCGGGGCCTCTTTTTGAAAGGCATCTTCGGCTAGGATTTAAGCCCTCCCCGAAAACCCGCCGAAAAAACCAACCTCGAGCGCCGTAAGCCTTGACAATTGCTTTGGATTCATTTACCTTGCCCACCGTATCCTTTGCGTGGGAAAGGGGTTTGGCCCTTTTCCGAAAACACCGTTGGCGCGGTCCCCTGCCGGATTCGCCATGCCTTTTCCATGGTGTGGGCAAAAAGTTTTCGCCCCTTCGGCGGTTTTCCAGCGGGTAAACTTTTTCCATGAATTGCATCGACGGCATCGAGGGAACGCTGAGCTATGTCCTGGAAGGATTCCGGGAGCGGTGGGCCAGCGGCCAGGACGACGATTCCGAGTTCGTGGCCAACTTGAAGACCACCATCGAAAACGCCTGCCGGTTCTTGAACGAGAACAGCGAAATCGGCGTTTCCGGGGAGCTGCTGGGCAGGGTGCTCTACGAGCAGTCCCGCCGGTGGTGGGTGGACGCGGTCAAGCGCATCCAGGACGGGGAAGAGGAAGACGACGCCGCAAGTCGGCAGGACGACGGATTCAACGAATATTATTTCGACATCCTGTATTCCCGGGGCACGTACCCGGATTGAAGTGGAGTCGGCAGTGAGCGAACCCGACGACCGGGAACTGAAAGAGGAAATCGACGAGATCATGGCCCGGGTGGACCGGGTTATGCAAACTATCAACGAGTATTGTAACCAGGACCTTCCGGAGGACAGGCAAGACCCCTCCGGAACCGAGGCCTAAAAGCCGCGAATTCCGCGGCCATAAACCAACCCTGGACCGCAGCACCTCCACCCAGGGGAAACCGGAGGGGAGATGGCGCTGACCAAGTCAGACATCGTGGATATGGTCTGTGAGCTCGGGTTCACCAAGAAAGAATCCGTGCGCGTGGTGGAAGAGCTCATCGAGATCATCAAGCAGAATCTCCAGGATGGGGACGACGTGCTGATCTCCGGCTTCGGCAAGTTCTGCGTGAAGGAGAAGACCCCCCGCCGGGGGCGCAACCCGGCCACGGGCTCGGACCTCATGCTACGCAGCCGCCGGGTGGTCACCTTCAAGTGCTCGGGCAAGCTGAGGGACAAGATCAACGGAAAGCTTCCCGTGAAAAGCGGCTCCAGCAACGAAACCAAGAACTGAAAGCGCAGAAAAAAGCCGTATGACCAGGAGAAAAGCCCCCGGATGAAAGTCCGGGGGCTTTATTGTGTCCGACGGCGCTTCCTGGATAATCCGGGGCAACCCGGGCTGGAAAGCCATCTCAAAAATCGCCTGGCGGCTCATGACGGTGCCGCGGGCCTCCTCAAAAGGCTCACATCCTACCGGTATGCCGCGCTTTTCCGCCGGCCTGCGCCTTGCCCTGAACCACCGTTTCTATTCTTGAGATGGCTTCGGGTCATTCCAGGATTACCGTGGCGTCCACGGCCACGGGCTTTCCCTTTACGCAGATCAAGGGGTTTACGTCCACCTGGCTTACCCGGGGAAACCACACGGCCAGGTTGCCCAGGGCCGTGAGCACACGGGCCAGGGCCTTTCTGTCCACCGGCGGCGTGTTGCGGAACCCGTCCAGCAGCTTCTGGGTCTTCAACCGGCCGATGAGGTCAACGGCCGCGTCTTCGGACAGCGGGGCCAAGCCGAAGGCCGTGTCCGCCAGCACCTCCGCGTACACGCCCCCCAGGCCGGCCATGACCGTGGGCCCGAACTGGGGGTCGCGGAACATGCCGCAGATGAGCTCCGGCCCGCCCGCGGCCTGCTTCTGAACCAGCACCCTGCCCTTTTCCCCCACCAGCCCGGAAAGCCTGGCGTATTCCTTTTCCGCCTGCTCCCCGGAGGCGACGCCCAGGGTCACCAGGCCGCGTTCGGTCTTGTGCACCTCCCCGGGAGCAAGGCCCTTCATGACCACGGGAAAGCCCAGCTCCTGCGCCAGCGCCGCGGCCTTTTCCGGGGAGTCCGCCACCGCCTCGGCCACCGTCTCCACCCCGCAGGCGGCCAAAAGCTTCTTGGCGTCGTACTCGTCCAGCACCCCGGACCGCTCCAGGAAGGAAAAATCCCCGGAGGGCGCGGGCCCTGCCGACGCATCGGGCAAAGGCGCGTGGCGTTTTCCCCGGGCCTGGTGAAACACCGCGGCCATGCACTCCACGGCCCGGTACAGCTCCCGGAACACGGGAATGCCCGCCTCCTGCGCCTTGAGGTGAAAATTCCTGGCCCCGGCGGCTTCGCCGATGAGCCAGATGAATACGGGCTTGCCGGTTTTCTTGGCCACGGCGGCCATGTGGTCCGGGTCCAGGGTGAGCGCCAGGCCGCCGATGTACACGTGGAGCAGAAGCGCGTCCACGCCCTCGTCCGCGGCCACGGCCTCCATGGCCGCGGTGTACACGGGCCCGGCCCCGTTCTTTTCCACCGCGGGCCACAGGTCCACGGGATTGTTCACGGGCATCCACTCGGGAAACACCCTGGCCAGGGCCTCCTTGGTCCCGCCGGACAGGGTGGCCGCGGAAAGCCCCTGCTCGTAAAGGAAATCCGTGGAGATGATGCCCGCGCCGCCGCTGTAGGTGAGCACCGCCACCCGGCCGGAGGAAGGCGGGTTCTTCACCATAGCCAAGGCCCTGGAGAGGTCCATCATCTGCTTGAAGTCCACGGCCTCGGTGACCCCTGCGGCGGCCAGCGCCCCGGAAACCACCGCGCCGTTGCCCGCCAAGCTGGCGGTGTGGCTCATGGCTGCGGCCGCGCCCCGCTCGCTCTTGCCGCCCTTCAACACCACCACCGGCTTTTTGGCCCCGGCGCACAGCCGGGTGAACAGCCGGCCGTCGGGGATGGACTCCAGGTACATGGCCACGGCTTCCGTGTCCGGGTCGGACAGGAGATACTGCAGAAGGTCGGTTTCCGAAACGTCGGCCTTGTTGCCGATGGAGCACACCTTGGACACGCCCATGGTGCCGTGGCTCATGGTGTCCACCAGAAACCCGCCGGCCAGCATGCCGCTCTGCACCACCAAAGAAACCCGCCCCGGGATGGGTCCCTCGTTCCAGATGGCGGGGGAGACAAAGGAGAACACGTGGCGGTTTTTCGCGTCCACCAGGCCCACGCAGTTGGGCCCCCACACCCGGATGCCCGTCTCCGCCACGATGTCCTTCAATTCCTGTTGCAGGGCCGCACCTTCGGGCCCGGTTTCGGAAAACCCGGCGGATTCGATCATCACGCCCTTGATGCCGCGTTTCGCGCAGGCGCGCACGATGCCCGGCACCGCCGGCGCGGGCACGAACACGACGGCCAGTTCCACGGGGTCGGGCACGCTTTCGATATCCGGGTAGCAGGCAAGCCCCTCGATTTCGTCGTACCGGGGGTTCACCGGGTAGATGGGCCCCTTGTATCCGGCCTTCAGGTTCACCACGATGGCGTATCCGCCCTTCATCTTTTTGGTGGCGCCCACCACCGCGATGCCGTTGGGTTTGAAAAAGAAATCCAGGTCCACGAAAAGAAACCTCCTCGAGCCCCTTATTTTAAACGAACGCTCGTTTTGTTTATGGATGGTTCAGAGAGTAAATCCCCCCTCGCCCGGCGTCAAGAGGATTTTGCCGCGACGGCCTTGTCGGAGCCGCCTTCACCCGGCCGGGTGGCGGAAAAGTCGATGGAAAGGTGGTACGCGCCGCCTTCCAGCTTCGCAGAAACCGGGTACGGCGATTTTTCGAACACCTTGAGCATGGTCTTGTTGGTGGCCAGCACGTCCGCGGTGAACCCCTTGATGCCGCGTTTTCTCGCCTCCCGGATGAGCAGCCGGTACAAATGGGTGGCGATGCCTCTTCCCTGGTAATCCTCGTCCACGACAAAGGCGCAGTCCGCCCAGGGCCGGTCCGGCAGCATGACGTAGCGGCCCTCGGCGATGATGCGCCCCTCTCCTGCTTCGCCGATCAGGCCCACGATGCTCATGGTGCGCTCGTAGTCCACGTTCACGTATTCCTGCATCTTGGCGTGGGGCATGGTCTTGATGGGCGCGAAATAGCGGTAATACACGGCCTCGGACGAGAACCGGTAGAACAGCCTGCGCATCTGGTCCTCGTCCGAAGGCCGGATGGGCCGGAAGCGCACGGTCAGATCGCCGAAATCGCGGGTTTCCTCCACGTCCGAGGGGTACAGGCGGCCCGCCTCGACCAGGTAGATCTGGTCCTTGTACAGGATGTTCCTCTCCTTGGCCTGGCGCACCAGTTCCTCCCTGTCGTCCGGGTGGGCGATGTCGATGAGCGCCTGGGCCCGCTCCCGCACCGTGCGGCCGGTCATGCTGGCTACCCCGTACTCGGTGACCACCAGGTCGATGGTCTCCCGGTTGGTGTACTGGTTGGGATAGTCCTCGATGGAAACCAGGATGTTGGGCTGGCCCTCGCGGTTGCGCGAGGGCAGCGCCACGATGACCCTTCCGCCCTTGCTCATGTGCGCGCCGTGGATGAACTCCCAGGCCACGGACGGCCCGATGCCCAGGTTGCCCCGGCCGGAGTGGAAAGCGAACTGCCCGGTCAGGTCCACCCGCCGGGCCGGGAGGATGGCCACGAATTTTTCGTTCCTCCGGATGCGGTCCGGGTCGCCCAACACGTCCACGGCCTGGAACTCCACCAGGGGGTTTTCGTCCAGCCAGTGCATGAGCTTTTCCGTGCCCAGGGCGTAGGAGCACAGGCACTTGTTGCGGAACGACCCCTTGAACCGGTTGGTCACCGCGCCGCTTGAAACCAGGTCCATGAGCGCGTCGGTGATGAACGGGCTGTGAACTCCCAGGTCCCTTTTCTTGGCAAGGTGGAGCCACAGGGCCTCGAACAGCTGCTCCATGGACCAGGCCAGGCAGGACTTGTCCTCGATCAAAGAGGCCACGTTTCGGGCCACCTTGTCGAACACGCCGGCCACCGGGGAGCGGGAAAACACCAAAAGGGGCTCGGTGGCCTTCACGGTCAGGTCAAAGGAATCGATGTGGACGAAGGTGTCCCCCAGGGTGCGGGGCATCTGGGGCTGGATTTCCGCCACCTTCAGGCTGGCGCACTCCATGGCCTTCCGGGCCGTGTCCACGGATACGCCCAACGAGGCCCAGCCGTTCTCATCCGGCGGGGTGATCTGCACAAAGGCCGCGTCGATGTCCAGGCGGCCCTCGGAAATCAAAAAGGGCACCTCGGAAAACCGCGCCGGCACCAGGTCCACGGTCCCCTCGCTGATGGCCTTGGAAGCCACCCACCCGGAAAAGAAGGTCTTTAGCCGGAACTTGTGGCCCTCAAACTTGCGGGAGCTGATGGCGTCGCCCAAGCTCACCATCTGGATGAGTTCCAGGTCCTGAAGGTTGGGGGCGTCGGACTCCATGAGGCTTTTCACCAGAGTCCGCGGCTCCGCCACGCCGGTGGAGAGGAAGATGCTCATCCCCGGCTTGATCCTCTGCAGGACCTCGGTGGGGGAGACCACCTTGTCCTTCCATTTGCCCCGGGTTCCCTTCTTGCCGTGCCCGCCGTGTCGAAACGGAGTCATGTTTGGCCCTTCCAGCCCGAATGATTCGTGAAATTTTGCCTGGAAAGGATCATAGTACATTTCCTTTCAACAGGCAGGCAATTTCGGATGGTATGCCGACAAACGGCCTGTTTTCGGACAAACGTTCTCATCCTTCCTGGATAACCCGCAAGGCGTGAGGCGGCTATTCCCCCGTGTACCGGGGTACTTAGAAACCGCCCCTCCCCCTGTCAAGCACATTGGCGCCGGCGCTTGACCGCGGGGGCCCGGCTGCGTATCGTTTCTGCGCCTTCGAGGAAAGCGGACCATGCCCAAGATAAGCGTCGTCATCCCCACCTACAACCGCGCCTGGTGCCTGGCCAGGGCGGTTCAGTCCGTCCTGGCCCAGGACCACCCGGACTTCGAGTGCATCGTGGTGGACGATGGATCCACGGACGAAACGCCCAAACTGCTGGCCGGGTATCCGGAGGTCCGCGTCATCCGCCAGGAGAACCGCGGCGTCTCCGCGGCCCGCAACCGGGGCGCCAAAGAGGCCCGGGGAAGGTGGCTGGCCTTTTTGGATTCCGACGACGAGTGGCTTGCTGAAAAGCTTTCCGCGCAGATGAAGTTCTTCGCGGACAACCCGGAAATCCTCATCTGCCAGACCCAGGAGAAGTGGATGAAAAACGGCCGGGAGGTCCGGCCGAAGCCCCGCCACGAGAAACCTTCGGGAATGGCCTTCTGCCGCATGGTGGACCTGTGCCTGGTGTCCCCCTCGGCGGTGATGATAGACAAAGACCTGTTCTTTTCCCACGGCGGGTTCGACGAGTCTTTGCCCGCGTGCGAGGACTTTGACCTGTGGCTGAAGATCGGCCGCACCCACCCCCTGGGCCTGGTGGACGAAGCCCTGGTGGTCAAGCACGGGGGGCATGAAGACCAGCTGTCCGCCATGCCGGGGCTGGACCGCTTCCGGGTCCTTTCCCTGGCCCGGATAATCGGAGAAGGCGGACTTTCACCGGACCAGTTGGCCGCGGCGAAAAGGGCGCTGGCCGAAAAGGCCGAAGTGTACGCGGCGGGATGCGAAAAGCGCGGAAGGCAAGAGGAGGCC
Organism: Deltaproteobacteria bacterium; assembly: GCA_019308705.1. Lineage (GTDB taxonomy): Bacteria > Desulfobacterota > Desulfobacteria > Desulfobacterales > Desulfatibacillaceae > JAHJUF01. Next base: position 10,470 of record JAFDHW010000009.1, on the reverse strand, counting down.
AGCGAAATCCGCGGCCTGGCGGCGAGGGCGCTGGCCGGGTGAATGAGCCCTTGGCATTGCCGCCCGGGTTCAACCCTTGTTGCCGAGGCCTTGCAGCAGCCGGGCGGCTTCGCGGTTGCCCGGGTCCCGGGAAAGCACGGCCCTCAGATGGACCGCGGCGTCGGTATCCCGGCCCACGGAAAGGAGGGCGTCGGCCAGGTTCAACCGGGCCGGAACGTCCCGGGGGTTCCGGCGGACGGCCTCGGACAGGAAGGGCAGCGCCTCTTCCGGCCGTCCGGCCAGCAGCAGGGCGTAGCCCAGGCCGTTCAAGGCGGGGGGGTTTTCCGGGTCCAGGGCAAGGGCCCGCTCAAAGGCGGAGACCGCCTCGGCGTGCCGGCCGGCCAACAACAGCGCCGAACCCAGGTTGGCATGGTTCCCGGCCACATCCGGCTCCCGCCGCGCCACCTCGGCGAATACTTCCGCCGCCTTCCCCGGTTCCCCCAGCAAAAGCTCCGCGTGCCCCAGGTTCCGCTTTATGGCCAGGCTGTGGGGGTACTTTTTCAGAGCCTCCTCCGAAACCGCCTTGGCGCGGCCGCCATCCCCCACCAGGTTCAGGGCGTATGCCAGGTCGGCGTAATGCATCTCCAGGTCCCACAGATAGGCGGCCGCCGCCAGGTGTTCGACAGCCTCAGCCGGACGGCCCTCCTCCAACAACGCCCGTCCAAGGTTGTACCGGGCCCGCGGGTTCTTGGGACATTTTTCCACGTTGTCCGCCCAAATGCTCCGTGCGGAGTGGTGCATCTTGTTGCGCTGGAAGGTGGCCGCGCCCAGGGCAAGGATGACCGCCGCCAGCAACATGATCACGGCGGCCTGGCTGTTCCGGCCCGGGAGGAACCTGCGCCCGGCCCGGAAGACGAGGATGGAAAAACCCATGGCCAGGCCGGCCAAGGGCAGGTACATGCGGTAAAAACACAGCGGGTCCGGGTGGTTCAGTATGCCCGAATCGGGGAAAATGGCCACGAAGAACCAGACCGCCACGAATCCCATCGGCCGCCTTCTCAAAACCAGCGCCACACAAAAGGCGGCGAGGGCTGCGACGAACAGGAAATAGGGGACCGCGGCCCACCCGTTCGGTCCAAACCAGGGACCCCAATCCAGAACCAGGCCCGCAGGCCATAGGGCCGTCTTCAGGTAATGCGTGATCACCGGCCCCTGCACCAGCAGGTAGGAAGGCGAGAGAATGAGCTCGGTGGCTTCCCCGGACGGATGGTTGGGGGTTCCCGCATACTGGAAAAGGATCTGGATCAAGATCCCCCCAAGGTACCCCCCGTATAGCAGCCTGGACCGCCAGAGCAGCCGGGCGGCGGAGTCCCGGTAAAAGGTCCATTCATACAGCACGGCGAAGATGGGGGTCAGCCAGATGAGTTCCTTGGACCCCAGCCCCGCGGCAAAGCAGGCCAGGGCGAACAAATGCCAGGCCCGGCGCGACGCGGGGTTTTCCCATCCCCGAACGGCCGCAGAAAGGGACACGAGGACAAACAGCGCGGCCATGGCCACGCACCGCTGGCCGAGGTAGGTCACCACCAGGGTCTGGACGGGATGGAGAAGAAAAACCAAGGCGGCGGCCAGGGCGGCCGCGTCGGTGGTCCGCGGGGATGCCTCCCCGGGAAATACCCGGGGCATGACGCGCCTGGCCAGGGAAAACAACGCGAGGCCAACGCCTATGTGCAACAGGATATTGGTCAGGTGGTAGCCAAAAGGCTTTTCTCCCCACAAGGCCCAGTCCAGCGAATAGGAAAGAAGGGCCAAGGGGCGGTGCCTGGAGGGCGTTCCTTCCGGGGGAAGCCAGTTCGCCGGGCGGGGGTCCTGGACCATGGGGTTGCGCAGGATGAGCGCCGTTTCATCGAACACGAATTCGGTGATGCCAAAGGAACTGGACCAGGCCAGAAGAACCGCCGTTGCCAACAGGAGCACCGCCACCAGATAAGAGATGGGCTTGCCTGCGGCCGGCAGGGTATGCTTGGAGGGAAGCGTTTTTTCCCGGGAACGGGCGGAATTTTCAGGCGAATGGTCCATGGTTGCCAAGGCCGGAAGGACCGAGGGCGGCCGGCTTTTCGATCACGGGTATTTACAATGGATTATATCTTTTCCATTATGGCACAAATCCGCCCCCCGGGAAATGGGACGTCCAGACGCAGCATAGGAACCGACCTGAATCCTTGAAGAAAATCGCCGTCATAGCAGGGGCCGGGCCCGCGGGACTGACCGCCGCCCACGAATTTTGCTCCCGCACGGACATAACGCCCCTGGTGCTGGAGGCCGGGCCCGGGCTGGGGGGCGCCGCCCGCACCGTGCAGCACCGCGGCAACCGCATGGACGTGGGGGGCCACCGGTTCTTCACCTCCTCCCCCCGCGTGCTGGATTTCTGGACCCGCTTCTTGCCCCTGGAAGGCGCTTGCGGCCGGCCCGGGCCGGACCCCGAAAGGGAAGACCGGGTCATGCTGGTGCGGGACAGGAAGTCCAGCGTCGTTTTCAAGGGGTGTTACCTGACGTATCCCCTGACGCCCGAGGCCGCGCTGGTCCGCTGCCTCGGCCCCGCGCAACTGGCCGGCATCGCGGCCTCCTACGCCAAAAGCCGGCTTTTTCCCATGCCCGAAGAAACCCTCGAGGGATTCCTCGTCAACCGTTTCGGCCGGCGGCTTTATGAAATCTTTTTCAAGGATTATACCCAAAAGGTCTGGGGTGCGGGACCGGAGCGCATCCTTGCCCGGTGGGGGCGGGAACGCATCCAGGAGCTTTCCGCCGGCTTGGCCGCGAAAAACGCCTTGCGCAGGCTTGCGGGCAGGCCCCCGGCGGCAGGGGACGTTCCCAAAACCCTGGTGGAGCGGTTTTTGTACCCCAAGTACGGCCCGGGCCAGATGTGGGAGGAAGTGGCCGCGGACGTCGTCCGGATGGGCGGCCGGATCCTCACCGGCCACCGGGTGGGCGGCCTGCGCCTGGAGCGCGACAGGGTGCGGAGCGTAAAGGCCGAAGGCCCGGAAGGCGGCGTGGAAATCGAAGCGGATTATTTCTTTTCCACCATGCCCGTGGCCGACCTGGTGGAAGGCATAGAGCCCCGTCCGCCGGCCCTGGTGCTGGAAACCGCCCGGGGTTTGGAACACCGGGATTTCATTTCCGTGGGCGTGCTGGCCAACCCGGGAAAGGGAGGCGCAGGGGGCCTTCCCCCGGGCATGGACCAGCAGTGGCTCTACATCCAAGACACGGGGTACAGGGCCGCCCGGGTGCAGATCTACAACAACTGGTCCCCTTACCTGGTGGCGGACCCGGGCCAGTGGCTGTTGGGGGTGGAATACTTCACCGGCCCGAAAGACGACCTGTGGGCCATGACGGACCCCGAGCTTGCACGCCTGGCGGTTTCCGAGCTTTCGGCCCTGGGGCTTTTGCGGGCTTCCCAGGTGGAGGACGCCGTGGTGATGCGCCAGAAAAACGCCTACCCCGCGTATTTTCCGCCCTACCGCAAATTCCCCCTGGTGCGGTCCTTTCTAGACGCCGTGGAGAACCTGTTCCTGGTGGGCAGGAGCGGGATGCACCGGTACAACAACATGGACCATTCCATGCTCACCGCCATGCTGGCCGTGGACGCCGTGGTCCGGGAAAAAACGGACAAGAGCCTGGTGTGGGCCGCCTCGGCCTGAGCAGGAAAACGGCGCAAAAAAAAGGAGCGGATTCGCTCCCCGGATGCCGGTGGTTTTTCAAAGGTTCCGACTACTCGTTGATGGTCACCTTGCCCGAGGCTGTCATGCACAGGTTGCCCACCTCGTAATAGCGCACCCGGTTCTGGTGGGTATAAGTATAGCCCCTCGCGTTGTATTTAAAGCCGATGACCCGCTTGTCCGTTATCAGGCTTTTCCAGGCCAGCAACCCCGCGGAAAGACTGTGTCTTTGCATCTCCTGGCAGGTCATGCCCGGATCCGTCTCGCGGAGGGAGGACATGTAATCCACCACCTTGCCGTCGTTCAGATGGGTAACCGGCTTACCGTCCAGGGAGAAAATTTCCAGATACTCGGTATCCGTGTCCAAAAGGACCCTCCGCATGTTGTTGTCGTCGTTGTCCTTTTGCAGGGGCTCTTCGCCACCCGCCAGGGAGAACTCCTCGGAAACCAACAGGCGGTAGATTTCGCGGCCCATTTCCAGCTCCTCGTTGTCCAGGGAGCCGCCGTCCAGCCTTCCGGTGATGCCGTCTAAGGCCTCGTCGCTCATGGGCCTCATTCCCAGGGAGGAAAGGTAGTCCCAGTACGTCTTTTTCTCCCCGGCCCAGCCGGGGGACAACACGGCGAAAACCGCAGCCGCCGCAGCCACCGTCAATAAGCGCCTGGTCATGGGATCCTCCTTTCGGGGCGAGTCTTCGCACGCTCGCGCTGCCGTCGCGCCCAAACATTCTCCCATTTGAATGATACCAAGCCCCAGGAAATTGTCAAAGAGAAAACTTTTTTTGCGATACCGTCAGCCCCGGCCGCGCTCGTCCAGGTATCCCATGAACCCCCGCACGCTGTTTTTCACGAAATAGCGTTCCCGGCCGGCCTCTTCCGGGGAGAACCGGGAAAATCCAGCCAAGAGGGGATCTTCGGAAAGCAGCCTGGACAACCCGGCATCCACCCGTTCCCGCTGGTCGGAGGTTTGCCGGTGCACTTCCTCCATGATGGCCAGCCACCGGCCAAGCTGCTCTTCGTGGTCCGCGCGGTTTCTGGCAGAATGGGAGGTGAGCCCCACATGGCCGTAGCACAGGGTTTCGTGCTCGACCTCGCCCAGGGCGCGGAGGCTCTTTAGGGTGACGTCGAAAAAGAAGCGGGGTGGGGTGGCCGGACGGAGGACATAGCCGCCTCCGTTGAGCGGCAGCCGCACCCCCGCCGCCTCCCCGGCGAACAGGAACGGGCCGCGGCCGTAGCTGATATGGTGGGGGGCGTGGCCCGGGGTGGGAATGGCGGAAATTCCCGGCAGCTCCGTGGACAACGGGTCTGTCAACAGCTCCTGGTCCACCGGGGTGATGGGGCCATAGGCCTCGGCCATGTGGCCCAGGGTCTTCTTGCTGGCTTCCCACAGCCGGGAGGGGTCGGCCAGGTGGGGCATGGCCTTGGGGTGGCAGGCCACCCGGGGCCGGCCCATGGCCCGGGCCAGACCGCCCGCGCCGCCGGCGTGATCGATGTGGGCGTGGGTGAGGAGGATGAAATCCAGGGACTTGACCCCTAGGGCGTTTAAGGCGGACACGAGAAGGGGAACCGTGGCGGAGGGGCCGGGGTCCACCACGAAACAAGGGCCGCCGGTGTACACCCAGGCGCTGATGAAGGACCCGAATCCCGGAAGGTCCTGGGGCAGGGGAACCAGGTAGAGGTCCGGCGCGGCCGGACGGGCATTGCCGCCCATGGGATCAGGCCATCCCCATGGCGGCTCGCAGTTGGCGGATCTCTTCCCTCAAAGCGGCTTTTTCCCTGTCGTCCAACGGCTCGGTTTCCAGGCGCCTCTTCAGGGCCAGGAGAATCATCTCCCCCCGGTAGTCGCTGCATGTATAGGGCTTTTGCAAAGGCTCGTCCATCATTCGCGGCAGGTGGATTTCTCCGCGTTTACGTTTTTCCGGTCTTCTTCTGGGCCTCCCGGTAGACCTTGTAGAAGAACTCGAAATCCGAAAGGCCTTTCTTCAATATCTTGGGCATGTCGGACACGTGGTCCGTGTTCATGACCAGGTTCACGGACCGGTTGTAGGCGGCCATGTCGTCCATGGTGCGGTAGGTGTCGGAGATAAGCACCACAAACACGTTCCTGCGCTGGGACATGTTCATGCGCGACAAGAACTTGTGCACGTGGTTGTTATCCGGGGAGTCCGTGTCGAACTTCTCGTTTAGGATCACCAGGTCGAAGGTGTGAAAGCGCATCTGCTTGAGCGCCTCCCGGGCCGTTTCCGGGGCCGTGGCGTGGAACCCCATGGCCGACACCGCCTCCTTGGCCACCCGGAGCACGTCGGAATTCTGCTCACACAGAAGCGCCGTCTTGGTGCCCGCCTCCACGAAGTCAAAGGGGCGGTCGGAGGCATCGTAACCCTCCTTGTCCAGCTCGTTCATCACCTTGTTGTTGGCGGTCCGGGCGTTGCCTGCGGAGGGCTGATTATTCCTTTGCGGGGCGGCCTTCCCCCCGGCCGCGCCAGCGTTGGGCTTCGGGCGGGTGTCCACCTGGATCTTGTTCTTGCACTTGGGGCAGGTCAGCTTGACCACCTGGTTCGGAGGGATCTTCCCGTCGGGAACCTTGAACTGGCTTTTGCAACTTCTGCACTGGATATCCATGGCTGCCTTTTCCAATAGCCGGGAAAATCCGGCCGCGCTGGGATCCGTCCCGGCGGCGGGAACTTACATGCCCTTGCCGTAGCCGGTATCCACCTCCAGGTTGTCGATGTCCGTGGTGGTTTCTCCCCGGGAGCTTTTCACCACGTCGATGCCCCTGCCCACCACCGCCTTGTGGGAAGCGTAGGCCATGGCGGTCTCCTCGCTGATGAGCCCCTTTTCATACAGGCTGATGATGGACTCGTCGAAGGTGACCATGCCGTAAGCCCGGCTGGCCTGGATGATCTCGTAGAAGGTCTTGCCCTCGGCTTCGCCGTGGAGGATGGAGTCGCGCACGCGCACGTTGGTGCCCATGATCTCGAAAGCGGCCACCCGGCCCCCGCCCTCCTTGGGGAGAAGCCTCTGGCACACGATCCACCGCACGGCGTCGGCAAGCCGGATGCGGATCTGGTTTTCCTCCTCCGTGGTGAACATGCCCAAAAGGCGGTTGATGGTCTGACCCGCATCGATGGTGTGCAGGGTGGTCAGAACCAAATGACCGGTTTCCGACGCGGTGAGGCCGATCTCCACGGTCTCCCGGTCCCGCATCTCGCCCACCAGGATCACCTTGGGCGCCTGGCGCAGGGCCGCGCGCAGGCCGCTGGAAAACGCGTCGAAATCCCGCCCCAGCTCCCGCTGGTTGAAGGTGGCCTTCTTGTGGGGATGCTGGTATTCCACCGGGTCTTCCAGGGTGACCACGTGCACGGACTGGTTTTCGTTCACTTCGTTCAGTATGGCCGCCAGCGAGGTGGACTTGCCCGAGCCCGTGGCGCCGGTGACCATGACCAGCCCGTTTTTCTCCTTGGAGATGTTGTGAAACACTTTGGGCAGGTCCATGTCTTCGATGGTGGGAATCTTGGTTTCCAGCTTCCTCAGCACCACCGAATAGTTACCGCGTTGGGAAAAGATGTTCACCCGGAACCTGGCCTTTCCCGGAAGCTCGTAGGAGAGATCGCAGGAGCCCTCGGTGAGGAGGGTTTCCGTAAGGCGGCGGTCGCCGCCGATGAGATTCAGGGCGAATATCTCGCTCTGGAAGGGAGTGATTTCCCAGAAAGGGGGGTCCAACTCCACCGGGTACAGGACGCCGCTGGACTCCACCTGGAAGGGTTTCCCCACCGTGATGTTCAAGTCCGACACGTTGTCAAAGGCATCCAGCATCTTGGTGAGGATGTGGTCCACTTCGTGCTTGCGCATGGGATGGCTCCGGGTCTTCGGTTACTCTTTCCGGTTCCTTTGCCTTTGTCGGCCGCGGGAATCACGCCTCGGTGAAGTCTGAGGGCGGAGCCTTCAACAGGGGCCGGAAACGGGCCTTGTCGTTAGCCTTCATATAAGCATCCTCCACGGAGATGCGACCCTTGTGCACCAGGTCCATGATGGCGTCGTCCAAAAGCTGCATGCCGTATTTCTTCCCGGTCTGGATGGCCGAGGGAATCTGGTAGGTCTTGCTTTCCCGGATGAGGTTTCTCACCGCGGGCGTGGCGATCATGACCTCCACCGCGGCCACCCGGCCTTTCTTGTCGACCCGCTTGAACAGCACCTGGGCCAAAACCGCCCGGATGCCGTCGGACAGCGTGGAGCGGATCTGCTCCTGCTGCTGGGCCGGGAAGACTTCGATGATCCGGTCCACGGTCTTGGCCGCGCTGGTGGTATGCAGGGTGCCGAACACCAAATGGCCGGTGGAGGCCGCCTCGATGGCCAGGGCGATGGTTTCCAGGTCCCGCATTTCGCCCACCAGGATCACGTCCGGGTCTTCGCGGAGCGCCCCGCGCAACGCCGCGGCAAAGGACTGGGTGTGGGTTCCCACCTCCCGGTGGTTCACGATGCAGCTCTTGGACTCGTGAACGAACTCGATGGGGTCCTCGATGGTGATGATGTGGTCCTTGCGGGTTCTGTTGGCCACGTCGATGATCGCCGCCAGGGTGGTGGACTTGCCCGACCCCGTAGGCCCGGTGACGATGACCAGCCCCCGTGGCAGGGTAGCCAGCTTGGGGATGACCGGGGGCAGGCCCAGCTGCTCGCAGGTGACGATGGTCTGGGGAATTTCCCGGAAAACCGCGGCCACTCCGTATTTCTGCATGAAGAAGTTGGCCCGGTACCGGGCCACGCCGGGAAGCTCATAGCCGAAATCCAGGTCGCCCGTTTCCTCGAACACCTTGATCTTGTCCTCAGGGGTGATCTCGTAGAGCATGGCGCGGAGCTCGTCGCTCTCCAGGACCTTGTACTTGATCCGTTCCATGTCCCCCCGGATGCGCAGAGCGGGCTGCTGCCCTGAAACCAGGTGGAGGTCCGAAGCCCCCTGCTCGTGCATCAGTTTGAAAAAAGCGTCGATCTTGGCCATGGGGCCGCTCCTTCAAAAGGTTCTTTTAAGAAAACCGAACCGTTTTGTTTTCCGGACAAAACCGCCGGCGTGATAGAAAAGACCTTTCCCGCGATTCGTCAACACGTTGTGAAAGGCGCCGCCTGGAAGCGACACGGGGTCGCCCCTGCCCGTCCGTCAGCGCAGGCGAAAGGCGAGATCCGAGAAAACGGGCACCAGGAATCTGTCCAGAAAAACCAAGGCCAGGATCACCAACAGGGGGGTGAAGTCGACGCCGGAGGCGTACAGGGGAAGCCTCCTGCGCACGGGGCGCATCACCGGTTCCGTGGCGTTGTTGATGAACCGCACGATGGGGTTGTAGGGATCCGGGCTCACCCACGACAACACCGCCCGGGCCACCACCAGCCAGATGAACAGGGTGATGGCGATGTGCAGGATGTGCGCCAAGGCGCCGAAAAGATGCCCGAAGATAAACACTTAGGAAACCAACCCTCCGAACCAAGGTTTTCTCCGCCCAGAAGCCGGCGCCGGGCGCTTGGAAGCGGTTTTGAAAATGCCTTGTTCCCGGCCTTCGACCCTGCCTCGCGGCCCAAAGCATTTTCAAAACCGCTTTGGGCTCTGTTACATAATAATGCAGGATAAAGTCAAGTCACAATCCGTGGTCTGGATTGCTCCACCCCTTGATATTTCAGGGTTTTATGAGGTAAACCCCTTAAGAAACCGGCTGTGCTCGCTCCTGCCGGGGACGTTTTTTTTACGCTGGCCTTTGCGGATTGCCATCTTGGAAAAATCCCGGACCCCGACTCAGGAGAAACCTTCATGGACAAGATAGTGGAGCGCGTCGGCTTCGTGGGCGCGGGAAACATGGCCGAGGCCCTGGTGGGGGCCCTGGTTTCCTCGGGCCTGGCCGACCCCGGCCAGATCCTGGTTTCCGACCTTTCCGAGGAGCGCAAAAAACACATCCTGGACACCTATGGGGTAAAGAGCGCCGGCGCCGGCCCGCTTTTCGACCAGAGCGACGTGGTGATCATCGCGGTGAAACCCAAGGATGTGCCCGGGGTGCTGGCGGAAATCGCCCGGCGCCCGGGGTTTCCACCGGTGCAGAAGAAGCTGGTCATCTCCATCGCCGCGGGCGTGCGCCTGGAGTCCATGGAAAAGATCCTCTACGAGGAGCTTTCCGACAGCCAGCGGGACCTGGTGCCCATCATCCGGGTCATGCCCAACACCCCGGCCCTGGTCTGCTCGGGCATGAGCGGCCTGGCGGAGAACCGCCACGCCCGCAAAGAGGACGTGGAGCTGGCCCACAAGATCCTGGCCGCCACGGGTGACGCCTGCCGGTTCAAGGAGGAGGAACTGGACGCGGTGACCGCGGTTTCCGGGTCCGGGCCGGCCTACGTGTTCTACCTGGCCGAGGCCATGATGCGGGGGGCTGAAGAGGCGGGCCTGTCCGGCGAACACGCCAGGAGGCTGGTCACCGCCACCCTCACGGGCGCGGCCCGCATGATCCGGGTCCGAGACGAGGACCCGGCCGAGCTGCGCAGGAAGGTCACCTCGCCGGGCGGGACCACCGAGGCGGCCATCCGGGTGCTGGACGAAGCGGGCGTGGCCGACGCCGTGGTGCGCGCCATCCAGGCGGCGGCCAGGCGCTCCGAGGAGCTGGGCGGAAAAAGCTAACCCGGATTATTCATGAAAAATTTTGCCCGAGATCGAATTTTTCGTTAGTTTCAATCCGTTGGAGCTGTTTTTTGGGTCTTGCGCCAAAGACGGTCTGATTATTGGAGGAATTCTGCCATTCGGGCAAAATTG
>JAFDHW010000305.1 GCA_019308705.1 Deltaproteobacteria bacterium | reverse complement strand
AGAATTCCTCAAATAATCAGACTGTCTTTGGCGCAAGACCCAAAAAACAGCTCCAACGGATTGAAAATAACGAAAAATTCGATCTCGGGCAAAATTGCTCATGAATAATCCGGGCTAAAATATTAGATATATTCCGTTCAACGAAATTTTTCATGAATAATTCGGGCTAACTGCCCGAAAAATCAAGGTTTTTCCATGAAAAACACCGGGGCCGGGGGGGGTCGCGCCCCGGCCCCGGCGGGTTTTTGGAAACGCTTTTCAGCGGGCGGCCATGCGGAGCGCCGCGTCCAGGCGGATGGTCTCGCCGTTCAGCATCCGGTTTTCGAAAACGTGGGAGGCCAGGGCGGCGAACTCTTCCGGGTAGCCCAGGCGCTTGGGAAAGGGCATCATCCGGGCCAGGGATTCCCGGGCCTTTTCCGGCAGGCCCATGAGGAGCGGGGTCTCGAACAGCCCCGGCGCGATGGTCACCACCCGGATGCCCAGCTCGGCGAACTCCCGTGCCAGGGGAAGGGTCATCCCCGCCACCCCGGCCTTGGACGCCGCGTAGGCGGCCTGGCCGATCTGTCCTTCGAAAGCGGCCACGGACGCGGTGTTGATGATCACCCCCCGCTCGCCGTCCTTGCCCGGTTCGTTGTCCTTCATCCTGTCCGCGGCCAGGCGGATGACGTTCATGGTGCCGAACAGGTTGATCCTCACCACCTGCTCGAACTTCTCCATGGGCAGAAGCCCCTTTTTGGAAATCACCTTGCCCGGGGTGGCCACGCCCGCGCAGTTCACCGCGCCGTGGACGGCGCCGAAGGCCTGGGCCGCCTTGTCCACGGCCGCGGCCACCGAGGATTCGTCCGTTACGTCGGTTTGCAGAAACAGCCCGTTTTTCCCCAGGGCCGCGGCCACTTGGGAGCCCTTTTCGGCGTCCATGTCCAGGATGGCCGCTTTGGCCCCGGCGGCTGCGAAGGCCTTGGCGCAGGCCTCTCCCAGGCCCGAGGCCCCTCCGGTGATGAGTATGCTCTTGTCGCGCAGTTCCATGGGTCCCCCTCGTATGGGTTGGTTTCGGTTGGCGTTATTCGAGTTCCAAGAGGATCGGGTCTATTTCCTCCAGCACCTGGGTGAGGTAGCGGTGCACCTCGCGCTCCCGGGGCAGGGAGAGGATCGTGGCCCCCACCCGGCGGAGGAGGTCCTGGTTCACCCGGCGCATGATGTAGCGTAACAGGGGCACCCGGCTGGGGGCTACGGAAAAGGAGGAGAATCCCACCGCGGCAAGGGCCAGCGCCCCGGCCGGTTCCGAGGCCAGCTCGCCGCACACGGTGATCTCCTTGCCCATGCGGCCGCACTTGGCCGCCAGTTCCCGAAGCACCCGCAACACCGACGGGTGGTGGCCGGTGTACAGGTGCCCCACCAGGTTGGAGTTCCGGTCCACGGCCAAAAGGTACTGGATGAGGTCGTTGGTGCCCACGGACACGAAGTCGATGAGGTCCGCGTAGTCCTCCAGTTGGTAGACCAGGCCCGGCACCTCGGCCATGATGCCCAGGGGAGGCACCAGGTCTCCGGCCACTTCCAGCCGCGCGGCCTCCTCCTCCAGGATCTGGCGGGCGGTCTCCACCTCCCAGATGCGGGAAACCAGGGGCAGAAGGATGCGGAAGCGGCCGTCGCTGTTGGTGGAGGCGGTGAGGATGGCCCGCACCTGGTCCCGGAACAGGTCCGGGTACTCCATGGAGAACCGGATGCTCCTCAGGCCCAGGAGCGGGTTCTCCTCCGGGGGAAACCGGAAGTAGGGCAGAAACTTGTCCGCGCCGATGTCCAGGGTGCGCACGGTCACGTAACCGGGAAACCGGCAGCCCACCTCCTCGTAGACCCGGGCCTGCTCCTCGGGGCTGGGCCACTGGTTGAACCGCATGAAGGTGAACTCCGTGCGGAACAGGCCCACGTCGGAAACGTTGTATTCCCGGGCCAAGGTCATGTCCACGGGAAACCCCACGTTGGCCGTGATGGAAAAGGGCTCAAGGTCCACGGGCGCTGCGGCCTCGGCCTCGATGACGTGGCGGATTTCCTCCTGGCGCGAGCAGGACTTCTTGTACTGGGTGATGAGGTCCTTGTCCGGGTCCGCGAACAAGAAGCCGGTCTTGCCGTCCACCAGTACCACCTGGCCCGGGGAAAGGGCGGTTTCCATGCCCTGGACCCCCACCACCGCGGGAATGCCCAGGCTACGGGCCAAGATGGCGGTGTGGGAGGTCTCCCCGCCGCGGGTGGTGACCACTGCGGCAGGCGGCTTGGCCCCCAGGCGGGCAAGGTAGGCGGGCCCCAGGTCCTCGGCCACCACCACCTCGCCGGGCGCGTGCACGGCCAGGTTGGCGTGCTCGTCATCCTCGGAGAGCAGGGAGTGGAGCACCCGCTCGCCGATCTCCCGGATGTCGCCCACCCTTTCTTTGAGCATGGGCGAGCCGTGTTGCTCGAACTGGGCCACGATGGCCTCCACCCCCCGTACCACCGCCGCCTCGGCGGGCAAACGCTTCTTCTTGATGCGGGAGGTTATGGCCTGGCGGAAATTCTTGTCCCGGACGATGAACAGGTGGGCCTGGAAGATGGCCATCTCCGAGCGGGTGAACACGGCCTTGTGCTCCAGGTCCGCGATCAGGCGGGTGAGCTCCTCCTCCACCTTGGCAAACGCCGCCTCGGCCCGGGCCAGCTCCTTTCCGGTCCCCTGGAAGGAAAACCGGTCCAGGTTCACTTCCTGGAACAGCCCCCGGTACAAAAACACCGGCCCCACGGCGAACCCCGGGGACACTCCCTTGCCCTGGAAGGCCCGCTGGCGGTTCTTTTTCTTCTTGGGCGGGCGCAGCCTCTCCAGCCGGTCGGCCACTTCCATGAGCCCGGCCAGGCGGCTGGCCACGGTCTCGAACAGGGTCTGGTCCGCGGGGTGGATAGGCCGGTTTTCGCCGGTCTGGCCCACCAGCACGCCCAGGCACCTGCCGCCCAGAAGGATGGGCACGCCCACGTAGCTTTCAAAGGGCTCCTCGCCGATCTCCGGCACGTGGCGGTAAGAGGGGTGGGCGGAAGCGGGCATGGCGGCCAGCGGCTGGCGCGTGGAAAACACCTGGCCGGTCAGGCCCTCGCCCGGCGAAAGCTCCACGGGCTTGTCCCCCGGGTTCAACCCGCGGGTGGCGCGCATGACCAACTTTTCCTTCTTGGGGTCCCACAGGTAGATGGACACCACGTCCAGGCCCAGGCTGGTGGCCACCCGCCGGGCCACGCCGTCCAGGATGGACTGCAAGCCCTGGGCCTGGTTCACTAACTCGCTGATTTCCTGGATGATCTTCAAGTGAAAATCCGGCCGGTCTATGGACGGCGCATAGGGCATGGGGGCTGGCTTTCGTGTCTTGGTCTCCGCGGCGAAGCGCCCCTTAGTTGTAACCAAGGCCGAGGGGGTTGGCAAGGAGCCGGAAAGGGCCGAAAGGGCGGTTTTTACCTGGTTGTTCAGGGATGCCGGAGAGTTAGCCCGGATTATTCACGAAGCCTGATTTCCGTGCTGGCAAGGCGAGAGGGGTGAAGGCGTACTTTGGTACGCCGAGCCCCGATAACGCGGCCAGCGCGGAAATCGGGCGAGCC
>JAFDHW010000304.1 GCA_019308705.1 Deltaproteobacteria bacterium | reverse complement strand
TGGCCATGGCCTGGAAGGCGGCGAGGTATTCGGGGCGGCAATCCGGGTAGCCGGAGTAGTCCACGGCGTTGACGCCGATGAAGATGTGGCCGGTTTCCAGGGTTTCGGCCAGCGCCAGGCCGTAGGAGAGGAACACGGTGTTCCTGGCCGGGACATAGGTGGGCGGGATGCCGGCGGCGGTTTCCGGGCGGCGGTTCTTGGGGACTTCGCCCCGGCCGGTGAGCGCGCTTTTGGCAAAGGCGGCGGGATCCAGGGCTATGACCCGGTGGGAGGCCGCGCCCAGGCTTTGGGCCACCTTTCGGGCGCAGGCGAGCTCCGCGGCGTGGCGCTGGCCGTAGTCAAAGGACAGGCCGTGGCAAACGAAGCCTTCGGCCCGGGCGGCGGCCAGGGTGACGGCGGAGTCCAGCCCGCCGGAGACCAGCACCACGCACGATGCTTCCGCCATTCACACCCCCCGCTTGTCCCCCCACAGGACCTTGTGGAGCTGGAGGTTGAGGCGCGCGTCCAGGTGGTCTTCCAGGATCCAGGAGGCCAGTTCGGCCGGATTCTGGACCCCGAACACGGGCGAGAACAGCACGCCGTGCCGGCGGGAGTTCTCCACGTCCAGAAGCGCCACCAGCCTGCGGGCGTGTTCGTAGTCGGTGCGGTCGGCGATGACGAACTTGAGTTCGTCGCCCACCTCCAGGTGGTTGATGTTCTCCATGTTCATTTTGTCCGCCATGCCCGAGGACGGGCCCTTCATGTCCACGATGCGGGAGCAGGCCGGCGGGGCAAGGCGGATGTCCAGGCTGCCGTTGGTCTCCACCAATACCTTGAACTCCCGGCGCAGCAGGGCATGCAGGAGATCCGGCGTCTCCTTCTGGAGCAGGGGCTCGCCGCCGGTGACCATCACCATGGGGCAGCGCAGCGCCACCACTTCGCGCACCACCTCGCCCACCTCCATGTCCCTGCCGGGTCCCCTGGCATACTCCGTGTCGCACCACGCGCAGGAAAGGTTGCAGCCGGAAAGGCGCACGAACGCGCAGGGCAGCCCCGCGTAGGACGACTCTCCCTGGATGCTGTAGAAGATTTCGCACACGGACAGCACAGGCTCATTCCTCCCGGAAGATGATCCCCGCGCCGGGGGCCTCGAACACGGACACCCTGCTCACCCTCACGCCCTCGGCGTTCAGCGCCCCGGACACGCGGCGGTACAGGTATTCGGCCACGTTTTCCGAGGTGGGGTTCTTTTGGGAAAACGCGTCAAGCTCGTTCAGGGTCTGGTGGTCCAGTTCGGAAACCGCCTCCTGAACCTTCGCCTTCACGGTGCGGAAGTCCACGGCGATGCCCACTTCGTCGGTCCTTTCGCACTCCACGTGCACGGTCACGGTCCAGTTGTGGCCGTGCATGCGCGCGCAGTCGCCCTGGTAGCCGCGCAGGGCGTGGGCCGCCGAAAAACAGGTTTGTACCACCACTTCGTAGACGCCAGCCACGACGGACTCCCTCCATCAGGAGCAAGAAACGTAAGTTATCCTCTACCGGCGCCGCCGTCAACGCGAACGGCGGGGCTTTTTTTTCCCGGTTCCACCTGCTATGGTCGTCACCGGACAATCCGCGAAAACGAACAACCCCGGGAGACGCCGTGGAGACGCTGCCCTACACCGAAGAGCACAAGGCATTTCGCAACCGCCTGGCCGCGTTTCTGGCCGAGGAGGTGACCCCCTTTGCGGACCAGTGGGAGGCCGACGGGAAGACGCCGCCGGCGGTGTGGAAGAAGATGGGGGACCAGGGATTTTTGTGCACCGCGGTGGACCCGGCCTACGGCGGCCTGGGCGGCGATTTCCTCTATTCGGTCATCGTGGCCGAGGAGGTGGCCAAGACCGGCCAAAGCGGCTTGGCCGTGTCTTTGCACTCGGACATCATCGTGCCCTACATCACCGCCTACGGCAGCGAGGAGCAGAAGAAGAAGTATCTGCCGGGGTGCGTTTCCGGGGACATCATCACCGCCGTGGCCATGACCGAGCCCGGCGCGGGGTCG
The DNA here is from genome assembly GCA_019308705.1 of Deltaproteobacteria bacterium. GTDB lineage: Bacteria > Desulfobacterota > Desulfobacteria > Desulfobacterales > Desulfatibacillaceae > JAHJUF01. The sequence goes on along the minus strand of JAFDHW010000304.1, from coordinate 1,590 downwards.
GACCTGGCCTCCATGACCACCACCGCCGAGGAGAAAAACGGCGAGGTGGTGTTGAACGGGGCCAAGACGTTCATCTCCAACGGGCTGAACTGCGGGCTGGTGATCGTGGCCGCACGGGACGCGGCGGTGGAGAACCCCCACCAGGCCATCAGCCTCTACCTGGTGCCCGACGGCACCCCGGGGTTTGAAAAGGGCAAGAAGCTCGACAAGATGGGCATGTACTCCCAGGACACGGCGGAGCTTTTCTTCTCCAACTGCCGGGTGCCGGTGGAAAACCGCCTGGGCGAAAAAGGCCGCGGCTTCATCATGCTCATGGAGAAGCTCCAGCAGGAGCGGCTCATGTGCGCCATCATGGCCCAGGCCGCCTGCGAACAGATCGTGGCCCGGGTGACGGATCACTGCAAGACAGCCGCGGACCGGGCGGGCAAGCCGTACTCCAAGAACCAGGCCGTGCAGTTCGCCCTGGTGGAGATGGCCACCGAGGTCCGCCTTGGCCGCGCCTTCGTGGACCGGCTCGTGCTTTCCCACGCCGCGGGCGAGAACGTGGTGGTGGATACCTCCATGGCCACGTACTGGACCACCGAGACGGCCAAAAGACTGGCGGACCGCGCCCTGGACCTGGCGGGCCGGGACGCCCTTGCCGACAACCATCTCCTGGCGCGGGCCTTTCGGGACGTGCGGGTCATGCCCGTCTTCGCCGGGTCCAACGAGATCATGAAGATCGTGGCGGCCCGCTTCATGGGGCTTTAACGCACGCGGTCTTCAAAAAAGAGGGGGGCACCACCATGGCGGAAACCGTTTCCTCCAAGGCCACCAAGGACAAGCAAGGAACCAAGAAAGCGTCCTACCTGGACCGGCCCTGGCTGAAATCCTACGACCCGGGCGTCCCCGCGGACGTGGACATACCAGCAGACCAGACCTTCGTGGACCTGTTGATGGAGGGGTTCGGCCAAAACCCCAACCGCACCGCGCTCCACTTCCTGGGCAACGCCATCACCTTCCGGGAGCTTGACCGCATGTCCCGCCGGTTCGGCCGGTTTCTCCACGACCAGGGGCTTTCCACCGGCGACGTGGTGGCCATCAACCTGCCCAACGTGCCCCAGTACTTGATCGCCCTGATCGGCGCGCACCGCGCGGGGCTGGCCACCACCGGCGTCTCGGTGCTCCTCACCCCCAAGGAGTTGGCCTACCAACTGAACGACTCCGGCGCCAAGGCCCTGGTCATCATGGACCAGCTCTTTGAGCAGAACCTGGTGCAGGTGGCCGATGAGGTCCCGGGGCTGAAATACGTCTTCCACACCTCGGTGGGCGAGTTCCTGCCCGGGCACAAGCGCGTCCTGGGCAATCTCCTGAAAAAGATCCCCGCGGGCAAGACCCACGGCCTGCCGGGAAAGCACGTGGCGCCGATGGCCGGCGTGCTCGCCTCCGCGCCGCCGTTTTTGCCCAAGATCGACATCAAGCCCGAGGACCCCTGCCTGATCCAGTATACCGGCGGCACCACGGGCACGCCCAAGGGCGTGGTCCTCACCCACGGCAACGTGGTGGCCAACTTCACCCAGGCGAGGCACTGGACCGAGTTCGAGATGGGCG
>JAFDHW010000303.1 GCA_019308705.1 Deltaproteobacteria bacterium | reverse complement strand
CTCCTTGCTCGACGTTGTTCGCGCCGCCCTTTGCCGGGGGCACGGTTTGTGCCTTCATGAACCGGCGGGAACTTCCCGCCTCGGCTGCTCGCTGCCCCATGCCAAGGCAAGGCGCGTGCCAAAGCCGGGCAGAAACGGCAAAACCCTTTGCCGGAGAGGCTTTCCTCCCGCGGAAAGAAATTTCCCCGGCGGGGCGCCCGGGCGGGACCCCGGGCAGGTGGATAAAAAGGAAACACCCGGCCGTGTAAAATCGCGCCAGGTGTTTACAAATTACCCACCCGTCCTTAGGGTGTTGAAAACGCTACCCATTTTCTCGCACGAAAGATCCGCGCAAGGAGAGCCATGCGAAACCCCGAGACGAGCCCAACGGCCCGGTGGCCGGCATCCCCCTGGGTGCTGCTTTTGGCCGTGGTCCTCATGCTGGCGGTGGTGGCGGCCTTTGCAGGCAGAAACATCCACCGGGACCGGGCCGCCATGTCCCGCATCCTGGTGGAAAAGGGCGCGGCCCTGATCCGCTCCTTCGAGGCGGGCACCCGCACGGGCATGATGGGCATGCGGTGGGGCAGGAGGCAGATCCAGACCCTTCTGGAGGAGACAGCCCGGCAGGAGGACATCCTCTACATCGCCGTGTGCAGCCCCCGGGGCGTGGTGCTGGCCCACTCGGACCCCTCCTGGATCGGCAGGCGATTCCACGCGTTCGACCGCGTCCAAAGCCTGGGGCCTATAGACGAGCCCCAATGGCGGGTGCTCACCATCAACGGCCGACGGACCTTTGAAGTGTTCCGGCGGTTCGAGCCCGTGCGCCGCGGGCTTCCCGGGCGGCGGTTCGCGGACCGCCAGCCCGGAGGCGAGCAGCCCCTTCAGGGCTCCGGTGCGCCGCCCTCCTGGTGCCTGCCCGGGCCGGAGCGGAAGAACCTGCCCGTCATCTTCGTGGGCCTGGACGTGGAGCCCTTTGCCGCGGCCCGGGCCCGGGACGTGAAGAACACCGTGATGTTGGCCGGCGTGCTCCTTCTGGTGGGCTTTGGCGGCATCGTCTCCCTGTTCTGGGCGGAAAGCTCCCGAAACGCCCGCAGGCTGTTGCAGGACAAGAGCGCCTTTGCCGACGTGGTGGTGAAAAGCATGCCCCTCGGCCTGGCGGCCACGGACCCGGAAGGAAAGGTGGCGTTTTTCAACGCCGAGGCGGAACACATCCTGGGGGTGGAAGCCTCCCGCGCCCTGGGACGGGACGCGGGGCAACTCTTTGACGAGCACGCGCCGGACCTCGCCGAATTCCTGCGCGCGGACCGGACCGTGGCGGAAGCCGAGCGCACCGTCTCCATCCCCGGCCGGGGGAAGATTCCCCTGTCCGTGTCCTCGGCCGTCATCAAAAACCCGGCCGGCGGGTTCGTGGGCCGGGTGATCATCCTGCGGGACCTGGGCCCCATCCGGCGGCTGGAGGAGGAGGTGCGCCGAAAGGACAAGCTGGCGGCCATCGGCGGCCTGGCCGCGGGCGTGGCCCACGAGATCAGAAACCCGCTTTCCTCCATCAAGGGCATGGCCACCTATTTCGGCGGCAAGTTCGCGGAAAACTCCGAGGACCGGGAGGCGGCAAGGGTCATGGTCCAGGAGGTGGAGCGGCTCAACCGCGCCGTGACCCAGCTTCTGGAGTTCGCACGGCCCGCGGACATAACGCCCCGGAAAACCGACGTGAACCACCTTTTGGAGCATTCCCTGCGCCTGGTGCGGGAAGACGCCAGGGCCAAGGGCGTGGAGGTGGAGTTCTCGGCAGACCCCGGCCTGCCCGAGGTTTCCCTGGACCCGGACCGCATGGCCCAGTGCCTGCTGAACCTGTATTTGAACGCCATCGAGGCCATGAGAGAGGGAGGCACGCTTTCGGTTTCGGCCCGGGCGCGGGGGGGCGAGTTCTTCCTGTCCGTTTCGGACACGGGCCGGGGCATGGACGCCGCGGCGATGAAGAAGATCTTCGACCCCTACTACACCACCAAACCCACGGGCACGGGCCTGGGCTTGGCCGTGGTGCACAAGATCGTGGAATCCCACGGCGGCAAGATCACGGTGCAGAGCGAGCCCGGACAGGGCGCCGCGTTCACGGTCATCCTTCCCGTGGAAGGAGGAGAACCCCATGCTGGATAAGGCGGCACGCGTGCTGGTGGTGGACGACGACCCGGGCCACCGCCAGACCTTGAAGACCATCCTCGCCTCGTGGGGATACGCGGCGGACGCCGCGGACGACGGGTCCAAGGCCGTGGAAGCCGTGAAAGAGGCGCCGGTGGACCTGGTGCTCATGGACGTGCGCATGGCGGTCATGGACGGGCTCAAGGCCCTTTCCCACGTCAAGGTCTACAACCCGGCCATCCCCGTGATCATCATGACCGCCTACTCCTCGGTGGAAAACGCCGTGGCCGCCTTGAAGGCCGGAGCCTACGACTACCTGGTCAAGCCCTTGGACTTCGAGGTGTTGAAGCTCACCTTGGAGCGCGCCTTGGAGCACGCGGGGCTGAAAAGCGAAAACGAGAAGCTCAGAAAGCGGCTTTCAAATTCCTTTGACCCCGGGGCCATGGTGGGCAGGAGCAAGGCCATGGAGGAGCTTTTCTCCCTGGTGGCCGTGGCCGCGCCCACCGAGACCACGGTGCTCATCACCGGCGAGTCCGGCACGGGCAAGGAACTGGTTGCCCGTTCCATCCACGCGAACAGCCCCCGGGCGGACAAGCCCCTGGTGGTGGTGAACTGCGCGGCCATGCCGGAGACGCTCCTGGAGTCCGAGCTGTTCGGCCATGAAAAGGGCGCGTTCACCGGCGCGGACAGGCGGCGCGAGGGCCGGTTCGCCCAGGCGGACGGTTCGGCCATCTTTCTGGATGAAATAGGCGAGATGCCCGCGTCCATGCAGGCGCGGCTTTTGCGGGTCATCCAGGAGCGGGAGATTAAGCCCGTGGGCTCGGACCGCGTCCGCAGCGTGGACGTGCGCATCCTTGCGGCCACCAACCGGGACCTTGCCGCCGAGGTTTCGGCCGGGACCTTCCGCGAGGACCTGTACTACCGCTTGAACGTCATGCCCATCCACGTGCCGCCTCTGCGGGAGCGGCCCGAGGACATCCCCGTCCTGGCCCAGCACTTCCTTGCCAAGTACGCGGAGAAGAACCGCAAGGAGGCCAAGGGATTCACCCCCCAGGCCATGGACCTGCTGGTGAAATACCCCTGGCCCGGGAACGTGCGCGAGCTGGAGAACGCGGTGGAGCGCGCCGTGATCCTCATGACCGGACAGCACGTGACCGTGCGCGAGCTTCCCGCCCCGGTGGCCCGGAGCCAGGCCGCGGAATCCGGCGGGCCGCCGCCGGAACTCCCGGACACCGCGCCCCGGTCGCTGGAGGAAGCGGAAAAGCAGGCCGTGAAAAACGCCCTCGCCGCAGCCAACGGCAACAAGAGCGAGGCGGCCCGGGTCCTGGGCATCACCAGGAAAACCCTGCACGCCAAGCTGAAGAAGTGGGGCCTGGGTTAGCCCGAATTATTCATGAAAAATTTCGCCGAATAAAATAGTTATACGGATTTAAACAGGTTAAGTGCCAATGGAAGGGTCCTTGAAAAATGCACGCTGTTTCTTTGAGGAATG
>JAFDHW010000302.1 GCA_019308705.1 Deltaproteobacteria bacterium | reverse complement strand
GTCCATCCGGTGTTCGCGTTTCAAATGCCCTATGGCCGGTTCCACCGCGGCCCGACGTTTCATCCACCGTGGCGTCCACGTTCACCCGGTTGAGCTGGAACCGCTTGACCGCCTTGAGCTTCCGGCCGGCCTCGCCGATGCGCTTGCGCCATCGGCTCGTGCTCGAACCACTTCGGAAAGGTTGTGCGTGTACTTGAGGTAATGGAGCGCCGCCAAAAGCCGCGTGCTCACCGCCGGACGCCCATTGTCCGTCTCCCCGAACACCTCGTCCATGCGGTCCCAGCCCACGGCCTCGGCCAGCCGCACCATCCCATGACCCGGATCCACGATCCGCGCCAACTCCACTCGAAACAAATCCTGTCGCGGATTCTCCGAAGAAGGTCGTCTCGGTTTCACGAATTTTCCCGCCCACATTTTGCAAGGTTCCGAACCAATCACACCCAAAAACCCGCAAAACGCGTTAACACAAAGTGAATATTTTTTCAAATAAAATCATAGACTAAAGCCTTTTTCAGGGGCGACTAGCTTATGGACGGCGGGATAGAAAAAGCCCCCCCCTGGGTTGGGGCCTTTTCGCCTACATGATTTCTCCTCCGCAACGGGGATCAGGGGATTTCAGCCGGGCTAGTTGGGCGGGTCCTCCAGGCGCTCCCACAGGCAGTTTTCCACGAAAAAGTCCACCAGGTCCGGGTCCAAGCGGCCGCGGGAGGCCTCGTCCTTCAGGATGGCGCAGGCGCGTTCCGGAGGGGCGGCCTTTCTGTAGGGCCGGTCCATGGCGGTCAGGGCGTCGAAGATGTCCACCATGGCCAGGATGCGGGCCTCCAGGCAGATCTCGTTGTCCTGCAGGCCCCTGGGGTAGCCCGTGCCGTTCAGCATCTCGTGATGGGCGCTGGCGATGGCGGGCACGTTTTTCAAATGCCCCGTAAAGGGGATGTTGGCCACGATGCGCTCGGTATGCTCCACGTGGCTCTGCATGAGCCGGTATTCCTCGCCCGTGAGGTTTCCCCGGGGCACGGAAAGGTAGCAAAGCTCCTCTTCGGTCAATAGCGGCTTTTTCCTGCCATCGGGGTCGGTGAAGGTCTTTCCGGCAAAGGATTCCAAGAATTCCCGGTCCTCGTCCGGCAGGAAGTTCTTGGTGTTGATGGCCAGGATCCGTTCGCAGTCCTCGGTGAATTGCCTGCGGATCTTTACGGCTTCCTCCTCGCCCTTGCCCTGGCAGGCGCACACGGCGGCCAAAAGGAACCGGTTTTCGATGATTTGTTCCCACCCCAAGGGCAGCCGCCACTTCTTGTCCAGGATCTCCTCGGGCACGCCGATCTTGCCGATGTCGTGGAGCCAGGCGGCGTAGGAAAGCCGCTCCAAGTCCTCGGGGGAAAACCGCACCTCGGCGAAGGGGCCTTCGTCGGACTTGGTCATCTCCCTTGCGATGATGAGCGCATAGGCCGCCACCCTTCGGGAATGGCCCGCGGTGTGGGGACTCCGGGCGTCGATGGCCTGGGCGGAGTACTTGATGAGCGCCTCGAACAGGCCCTTGATGTAGGCGATGAGACGGGCGTTCCGCAAGGCCACCGCCGCCTGGGAGGCCAACGACAGGGTCAGCTCGTGGTACTGGTCCGCAAAGGGGACCATCCGGCCGTTTTGATCAAGGGCGTTGATGAGCTGGAGCACCCCCAGCACCTTTCCCTCGGGCTCCTTCATGGGGATGGTCAGCATGGATTGGGTGCGGTAGCCGCTTTTCTGGTCAAAGCTTTTGTTGAAGGTATAGGGCTTGTCTTCGGGGATGGTGTACACGTCCTCGATGTGCAGGACCTCGCCGGTGAGCGCCACGTAGCCCGCGATGCTCTTCTTGTCCAGGGGGATGGGGATGGGCTGGAACCTGCTTCTGCCCTTGCCCTTTTTTTCCAGGGTGTCGTTCTGGGCGATGCGGAAAAACAGCCGGTCTTCCTCCAGGGTATAGAGGCTGCCCGCGTCCGCCCGGGAAAAACCCCGGGCCTCGGTGACGATCAAGTCCAGCAGGCGGTTGATGTCCGTTTCCGAAGACAGGGCGATGCCGATCTGGTTCAAGCGGTCGATCGCGGAAATGCTCATGGGGTCGCTGCCTTTGCAGGGATTCAGTGCACGCTGCGTGACGGGGCCAGGTTGCCAAGCCCCCCGGGTTCGTCAAGGCAAAAGGGGTAAACCGGCGGTCGTTTCCCCGCCGGCCCGGCCCGGGGCCTTGGCCAGGGCTTCCAGGTCCGCGAGGAGGGCGTCTTTGCCCAGGCGGGAAAAAGCCCTCAGCTGAGCGGCGGTCTTTTCGTCCGCCTGGAAATTGTCCCTGAGCGCTCCGAACAAAAAGCGGATGAAGTAATTGTCCACGATCTCGCTTTGGGATTCGTAATACACCCGGGAGCCCGGGCCCTGGCTGGACCAGGAAAGGGACGCGCGGGTGCCCTGGCCGTTGTTGGCGTCCGCGGCCACCCGGTGGAAATCGTCCACCAGCTCTTCCATGTTGCCGGGGATGAAAAGGTCCACCAGCCAAGTGGGAAACACGTTGTAGATCCTGCCGGAAATCGTGGTTCTATGGGCGTCCCCCAGGAGAAAGTCCACCCCGCCCTGGTCCTGCCCCCGCTTCAGGGCGGCCCGCACCACCAGGTCCTCGGTGTGGAACCATAGGCCCTTGGCGTAGTTGTCCATGTCCAGGACGAACCGGAAGGGAAGCTCCCTGGCCTTTGCCAGGGAAACGGCTTTGCCGGGAACGGGCAGATCGTCCTCGGTGACAGGCACCAAAAGGCCGTTCTTGGTGACGAAGCGCAGGTAGAAAAGGTCGTCCTTGGTGCGCAGGGCAAAGGCGGACAACACCTGGTTGCAGGTATCGGTCACGGTGCCCATGGTTTCCGTCAGGCGGTCCAGGCGATGGAAATAATCCGCGGCCAGGGGAAGGTCCGCGGCCACGGCGGAATCGTTGTATCCCACCGCCAGGGTGACCCGGCTGCAGCTCCCCTGGTCCGTCTCCACCGTTTCCACGTGCAGGCGGGTGCGCAGGTAGGGGGAAAGCGCCTTCACGGTCCATGGAAAATTCCGGGCGAACACCCGAGACACCACGGTGGAGGGATCACCGGAGACGTTTTCCGCCAGCCTCTCCAGGTTGGCCGGATCCAGCACCCGCAAAAAGTTTTCCGCCAGTTCCAGGTAATACTGCGGGGAGAGGGCTTCCATGTCCGTCTTCACCTGGAACAGGATGGAATAGGAGGTGTCGCCCACGATGGAATCCGGGTTTTTCCGGAGGCCCACACGGACGGCGAGGCTGCCATGGCCTGGCAGCTTGCCGGCCCACGCCCCCGGGGGGGCCAGGGAGACGAAATAGGAATCCCCCCGGTTTTCGCCCAGGACCACCACCCCCCGGTAGCCGTCATCCAAAAGCTCGAGGTGGGGGCTTTCGTACAGCTCGCGGAAATCGAACCGGTGGATGGATTCCCACAAAAAGCTCAGGAAATCCTCGGCGTCGGGGTCCACCTCCACCCGGCTGACGGCCCCGCTCAGGGCGCGGGCGGAAAGAAACGCCTGCCGCGCCCCGGTCCCGTTGGGGGCCGCGCCCGCGATGGCGTCGGAAAAATCGTAGGCCCGCGGCGCCGGCGCGGCCAGCAGGACCAGGGCCGCCGCCAGGAGACGGATCGTTCTTTCCGGTCTGTTTCGCACGCCTTTTGCTCCTCCGGCCTAGTTGGCCGCCAAGCGGGGGGCTTCTCCGCTTGCTTTCAGGCAGTTGGTGAGCGCCCGCTCCAGCAGGCTTTCCGCGGATTCGTCGGACTCCGGCGGCCGGGCGGCCCACCCGCCGGAAAGCCGCCAGAGAACGCCGTCCTCCAGGGCCCCTTTTTCCTCCAGG
>JAFDHW010000008.1 GCA_019308705.1 Deltaproteobacteria bacterium | reverse complement strand
CGCGGTGAACAAGAACCCCAAGGCCCCCATCTTCCAGGTGGCCGACGTGGGCGTCGAAGCCGACATCCTCGAGTTCATCCCCGCCCTCCAAGAAGCCATCGAAAACGGATAGGGCCTTTGAAAAAGGAATCCCCGCGCGGCTTTGCGGCCGCGCGGGGGCCCCAGGCGAAAAAGAGCCCGGCGGCCCGAGGGGACTTGGGGCGGGAAGATCGCGGATACAAGGAGAAAATGCCGAAGGAGCGTTTGGCCGATGCGGGCATGAGCCCGCAAGGCGGCGCCCCGGGACAAACGGCCGCGCCTGGGGGGTTGGTCGCGCGGTCCGCCACAGGAGGTGGGCATGGATTTTGAGCTGAACAAGGAACAACAGGACCTGGTGAAGGCCGCCAGGGACTTTGCCAAGGGCGAGTTCGACATGGAGCTTGCCCGGGAACTGGACAAAAACCACGAGTACCCGGAGAAGATCTGGAAAAAGGCCGGGGAACTGGGATTCATCGGGCTGCATTTTCCCGAGGAATACGGCGGCATGGGCTACGGCGTGCTGGAGAACATCCTGGTGGCCGAGGAGCTGTGCAAGTGGGATTCCTCCATCGGCGCGTGCATCATCCTGGCCGGGTTCGCCTCCGAGTGCGTGTTGCGCTTCGGCACGGACGAGCAGAAGAAGGCCTGGCTGCCCAAGGTGGCCGAAGCCCGGACCATGTCCTCGGGTTGTTTCACCGAGCCGGGCCACGGCAGCGACATCACGGCCATGGACACCACGGCGGTGAAAAAGGACGGCGAGTGGGTCATCAACGGCGCCAAGACCTTCATCACCAACGGCAACCGGGCGGGATTCTTCGTGGTCCTGTGCCAGACGGACCCGGACGCGCAGCCGACCTACCGGGGCATCTCCATGATCCTGGTGGAGCGCGACCGCGACGGCATCACCACCGCCAGCGTCGGGGACAAGCTGGGCATCCGCATGATGGACACCGCCGAGGTGTCCTTCAACAACGTGCGCGTGCCGGAGAAGAACCTCATCGGCAAGGAGGGCCGCGGCTTCTACCAGGTGCTGGAGTTTTTCGACGAATCCCGCATCCTCATTGCGGCCCAGGCGCTGGGCACGGCCCAGGGCGCGCTGGACAAGGCGATTTCCTACGTGAAGCAGCGCGAGCAGTTCGGCAGGAAGATAGCCCAGTTCCAGGTGACCCAGCACAAGCTGGCGGACATGGCCACCAAGGTGGAGCTGGCCCGGCTCATGACCTACAAGGCCGCGTGGAACTACGACCAGGGCCGCATCGACCCCAAGCTGACCTCCATGGCCAAGATGTACGCGGCAAGGACCGCGGTGGAGGTGGCCGACGAGGCCATCCAGTTGTTGGGCGGCTACGGGTACATGCGCGAGTACGACGTGGAGCGCTTCTACCGCGACGCCAAGATCTGCGAGATCTACGAAGGCACCAAGGAGATCCAGAAGAACACCATCGCAAGCTTGGTGATCGGGAAATTGAAATAGAGGCGCCAAGGGGGCGCGATGCCCCGAAGCCCGTTGGTCCAAAAAGGACGACGCCCCCGCGTTTCGCGGGGGCGTTTCTTTTCAAAAGAGATTTCCCTTGATCGTCACCCCTGCTCTTTTGCCTTGATATACGCGATGGCGTTTTTCAGGCGGGATTTCACGTTTTCGTTGCCCAAAACGCGCATGGTCTCGAACATGCCGGGGGATGCGGTCTTGCCGGTGATGGCCACGCGCACGGGCTGGGCGATCTTGCCGAAGCCCAGGCCCGTTTGTTCCATGACGGCGCCGAAGGCGGCCTCCACGGCTTCCTGGTTTGCCACGTCCACGTCCTCAAGTTCCGCGGACAGCAGCTCCAGGGCGGGCAGGAACTCCGCCTTCAGGAACTTCTTGTCGCCCTTTTCCTCGTAGCGGGCGATGGGCGTGAAATAAAACAGGGCGGACTCGGCCATGTCCTCCAGGGTCTTGGCCCGGGGTTTCAAGGTCTCCACCGCGTCCTTGAGCCGGGCGCGGTCTTCCACGGTGACGCCGCGCTTCTCCAGGTGGGGAATCAAGAGGCCTGCCAGGCGGGAGGTGTCGGCCGCGCGCATGTGGTCGGCGTTCAGGTCCAGCAGCCGGGCGGGGTCGAACACGCCGGCGCTCTTGCCGATGTTTTCCAGGGAGAATTTTTCCTCGAGTTCGTCGACGGTGAAGAACTCCTGGTCCCCGTGGGACCAGCCCAGGCGGGCCAGGAAGTTCACGATGGCCTCGGGAAGGTAGCCCATTTCCCGGTATTCGGTGACCGAGGCGGCCCCGTGGCGCTTGGACAGCCGCTTCTTGTCCGGGCCCAGGACCATGGGCACGTGGGCGTAGACGGGCGGCTCAACGCCCAGAGCCTTGTAGATGGCGATCTGCCGGGGGGTGTTGGACACGTGGTCGTCGCCCCGGATGATGTGGGTGACGCCCATGGTGATGTCGTCCACCACCACGGCCAGGTGATAGGTGGGGGAGCCGTCGGACCGGGCGATGATGAGGTCGTCCAACTGGGAGTTGGGCGTGGAGATGGGTCCTTTCACCCGGTCCTCGAACACGGTTGCGCCGGTCTTGGGGGATTTGAGCCGCACCACCGCGCCCTCCCGGGGCGCGAGGGACTTCTCGCGGCAGGTTCCGTCGTAGACGGGGTTCTGCCCCTTTTCCAGCGCGGCCTTGCGTTTTCGTTCCAGCACCTCCGGCGGGCAGGTGCAGTAGTAAGCGTTTCCGGTGTCCAAAAGGCGCTGGATGTACTCGGCGTAGATCGGACCCCGCCGGCTCTGGAAATGCGGACCTTCGTCCCAGTCGATGCCCAGCCAGGTGAGGGCGTCTAAGATGGCGTCCACGTATTCCTGTTTGGAGCGTTCGCGGTCCGTGTCCTCCATGCGCAGGATGAATTTGCCGCCGTGGCGGCGGGCGTAAAGCCAGTTGAACAGGGCGGTGCGCGCCCCACCCACGTGGAGGTTTCCGGTCGGGCTGGGGGGAAAGCGGGTGACGATGGGTTCGATGGGTTCCATGATCCTCGCGGCCTTCATGCGCCCGGAAACCGGGCGGCAGGGGTTTATGGCGGAAATTCCGATACCATAGTCCATGCCCCGGCGCAATCCACGGCCCAAAATACCTTGACAAAAATTCGCCGTCTCCTATAAAAAGTTCCTTTTACGGTGTCCGGCAGGCCCGCCACCGAGCTTTCGCAAGAACATCAGGAGCTGGGAGAAGAACCATGGCTCTTCCCAAAGGAAAAGTATCCAAGTCCCGCAGGGACAAAAGGCGCACCCACTGGAAGCTCTCCGCGCCCAGCGTGGTGAAGTGCCCTCAGTGCGGGGACCCCAAGATGCCCCATCGGGTGTGCCCCAACTGCGGCACCTACAAGGGCCGCGAGGTCATCGCCCAGGAGGAGTGATCCTTCCGGAGCACGCCCCGCAGGCACGTTTTCATTTCCTGGTTTTTCCCCTGAACAAAGGAGGATAGGGCGCGCCTCCCGGACGCCCCAGGCATGACAACGAGCGGACCCGCCGGAAAAGCCCACAGGGGCCTGGACCCAGACATGCTGGAGATGGTCCTGGACACGGTTTCCAGGATCCGGACCGACCTTCTGCCCAAGGAAAAAGTTCTGGATTTCGACGCCCGGGAAGTGTTTCCCGAGGACGTGCTGCGCACCATGCTGGGGCCGGAGGTGGGACTGCAACTGGTCTTCATCCCCGAAGAATACGGCGGCATGGGCGGCGGCGCGGCGGACGGCTGCGCGGTGACCCGCGCCATGGCCGGCATCTGCCTCGGCATCTCCACGGCCTTTTTCGCCCTGCAGCTGGGCGCGGAACCCATCCTTCTGGCCGGAACCGAGGAGCAGAAGCGGACCTGGTTGGGAAAGATCGCCGAAGGCTCTGCGCTGGCGGCCTACGCGGTGACCGAGCCCGGGGCGGGGAGCAACCTGGCGGCCTTGAAGACCAAGGCGGTTCCCGTGGAAAAGGACGGCGAAGTCGTCGCCTACAGGATCACGGGCGCCAAGCAGTTCATCTCCACGGGCGGCCACGCGGATTTCCTCACCGTGCTGGCGGAAACGCCCCAAGGGCCTTCCTTTTTCATCGTGGAAAAGGGCCGGGAGGGGTTTTTCCCGGGCAAGCCCGAGCACAAGCACGGCATCCGGGCGTCGGCCACCAACCCGCTCGTCTTCGACAACGTGGAGGTGCCCGCGGACCGGCTGGTGGGCGGGGTGCCCGGCCAGGGGCTCAAGCAGGCCAACGCCGTGTTCGGCCGCACGCGCCTCATGGTGGGGTCCATGGCCGTGGGCGCGGGCGAACGGGCCCTTGCCATCGCCCGGGACTACGCCAAAACCCGGGTGCAGTTCCACACGCCGCTTGCCGAAAAACAGGGCTACGTGCACAAGCTTATCGTGCCCCACGTGGTGCGGCTTTTCGCTGCCCAGGCGCTCATCGAGCAGGTGGCGGCCGCGTTTGACGCCGGCGGCCAGGGCACGGAGGTGGACACCCAGGCCTCCATGGCCAAGTACCTGGCATCCGAGGCGGCGGTGGCCGCGGCGGACGCGGCGGTGCAGGCCCTGGGCGGCTACGGCTACATGGCCGAGTACGAGGTGGAGAAGATCCGCCGCGACACCAAGATCTTGACCATCTACGAGGGCACCAGCGAGATCCAGCAGAACATCATCGCGCTTTACCGCTGGAAAAAGACCTTCAAGACCAAGGGCGGGTTCTACGAGGACCTGGCCCGGGAAATGGACGGCCTGGCCGAGGCCGGGGTGGGGGCGAAAACGCTTTCCGCCGCCGCCCGGGCGGTGAACCGCACCATCCAGTTGGCCCACGCCAAGAAGCTCACCAGGAGCCAGTCCGTCATGTTCGCCATCGCGGACATGGCCACCTGGACCGAGGCGGGCTGCGCCCTGGCCCGGGCCGCCGCCAAAAAGGGCGGGCCGGATTCTATGGACACGGTGTTTTCCCGCATCTTCGCCGCGGAAACCGGCGAGGTGTGCGCCAAGAAGGCCATGTTCGCCATGGCGGGCACCGGCGACGTCGGGCCCGGCGAACTGGCCGGGTTCGAGCGCGAGGCGGAACTTCCCGTGCTGTGGCGGGCGGAGATCGGGCTGATCCGGGACATGGACCTGGCGGCGGAAGCGATCTTTTCTTCATGACGGGAACAACGCCAAGAACCGTGGCCGTGACCGGCGGCTCCGCGGGCATCGGCCGGGCCGTGTGCAGGGCCTTCGGCGCGTTGGGCGACAGGGTGTACTTCGTGTGCAGGAACCCGGAATCCGAAGACGCCAGGGAGACCATCCGCCAGGTGGAGCAGGCCGGGGGCAGCGCGCGGGCCTTTGGCGCGGACGTGTCCGACAAGGCCAAGGTCAAGGAGTTCTTCAAGCATATCGCCTCCGAAGCCGGGGGGCTGGACGTCCTGGTGGTCAACGCGGGCGTCACCAAGGACGGGTTTTTGGTGCGGCTGAAGGAGGAAGACCTGGACCGGGTGCTGTCCGTGAACCTGAAGGGCGCTTTTTTCTGCGTGCAGGAGGCGGCCCGCATCATGATGAAGCAGCGGGCAGGGCGCGTGGTGCTGGTGTCCTCGGTGGTGGGGCTCAGGGGAAATTCCAACCAGGCGGCCTATGCCGCGTCCAAGGCGGGCTTGATCGGCCTGGCCAAGAGCGCGGCCGCGGAACTCGCCCGCCGGGGCATCACGGTGAACGCCGTGGCTCCTGGCTACATCGAGACCCGCATGACCGCCGGGCTTCCGCCGGAGGTGAAGGAGGCGTTCTTGTCCGCCACGCCGCTCAACCGGGCGGGTACGCCCGAGGACGTGGCGGGTGCGGTGGCTTTCCTGGCTTCGGACGCCGCCGGCTTCATCACCGGCGAGGTGCTGTCCGTAAACGGCGGATTGTACATGTAGGGGGTTGAGCCTAAACTGGTTCTAGCAAACGGGAGCGGTTGCCATGTCCATAGAGGAAAAAGTCAAAAAGGTCATCGTGGACAAACTGGGGGTGGAGCCCGACGAGGTGGTGCCCGAGGCCTCCTTTCTGGAGGATTTGGGCGCGGACTCCCTGGACCTGGTGGAACTCATCATGTCCATGGAGGAGATTTTCGATTTGGAAATCTCCGACGAACAGGCGGAAAAGATCGCCACGGTCAAGGACGCCATCGACTATATCAAGGCCAACACCTAGTTCCGCCTGATTTCGGGCGCGGCGCTTTTCGGCGTTTTCGCCGCGCCGGTGCGTCCGCATCCGCCTCGCCGCGGCGCAAACCTGCATCCGCGGGCTAAAAAAGGCCCGGCAAGAGGTTTTTCCATGGCACAGCTGGCACGGCAGACGAACCCGCGCCGGGTGGTGGTCACCGGGCTGGGCCTGGTCACGCCCCTGGGCACGGGGGTTTCTCCCTCCTGGGAAGGCGTGTGCGCCGGGAAATCCGGCATCGGCCCCATCACCCGGTTCGACGCCTCGGCCATGCCCGCCCGCATCGCCGGCGAGGTGTTGGATTTCCACGCCGAGGACTTCCTGCCCAAAAAGGAAGCCCGGCGGACCGAGCCGCACATCGCGTATTCCGTGGCCGCGGGCCGCATGGCCGTGGAGGCCGCGGGCCTTTCCGGGGGAGGGTTTGACCCGGACCGCGCCGGGGTGTTTCTGGGCTGCGGCCTGGGCGGTCTGGGCCTTCTGGAAAAGACCCACGAAACCCTGCTTTCCCGCGGCCCCGCACGGGTGTCCCCGTTTTTCATCCCCATGATGATCGGCAACATGGCCCCGGGCGTGGTGTCCATGCAGCTTGGGTTCAAAGGCCCCAACTGCTGCACGGCCACGGCCTGCGCCGCAGGCACCCACGCCCTGGGCGAGGCCTTCCGCATGATCGAAAGCAACATGGCCGACGTCATGCTGGCCGGCGGGGTGGAGTCCGTCATCACCCCTCTGTGCGTGGCGGGCTTCTGCGCCATGCGCGCCCTTTCCACCCGAAACGACGAGCCCGAGCGCGCCTCCCGCCCCTTTGACGCGGGCCGCGACGGATTCGTGGTGGGGGAGGGCGCGGGCATCCTGCTGTTGGAGGAGGAGGAGCACGCCAAAAGGCGGGGCGCCCCCATCCTGGCCAGGGTTGCGGGCTACGGCGCCACGGGCGACGCCCACCACTTCACCGCCCCCGGCCCGGGGGGAGAGGGCATGGCCCGGTGCATGCGAATGGCCCTTGCCGACGCGGGCATGGAAGGCCACGAGATCGCCTACATAAACGCCCACGGCACCTCCACGCCGCTGAACGACGAGTTCGAGACTATAGCCATCCGGTCGGTGTTCGGCCAACACGCGCAAAAGCTGGCCATCTCCTCCACCAAGTCCATGACCGGCCACCTGTTGGGCGGCGCGGGCGGCGTGGAGGCGGCCTTCACCGTTCTGGCCATCAAGGACGGAATCATCCCGCCCACCATCAACCTGGAACATCCGGACGAAGCCTGCGGCGGCCTGGATTTCGTGCCCCACAAGGCGCGGAAGCGAACAATCGCCGCGGCCATGTCCAATTCCTTCGGCTTCGGGGGCACCAACGGGGTGCTCATCTTCACCGCGCCGGACTTCTCGGGCTGAAACCCTGGGGGAGAGCCATGGACAAATCGGAGATCATCATCGGCTGCGACCACGCCGCCTTCGCCATGAAGGAGAAGATCAAGGAGCGGCTGAACGAACTGGGCATCATGGTCCAGGACGTGGGCACCTTTTCCGAGGAATCGGTGAACTACCCGGACTTCGGGGCCAAGGTGGCCTCGTCCGTGGCCTCGGGCGCGTATTCGCGAGGGATCCTCCTCTGCGGCACGGGCATCGGCATGTCCATCGTGGCCAACCGGTTCCCCGGCGTGCGGGCCACCTTGTGCAACGACCTGTTTTCCGCCAAGATGGCCAGGGCCCACAACGATTCCAACCTCCTGGTTTTGGGCGGCCGTGTCATCGGCGACGTGCTGGCCATGGAGATTTTGGACACCTGGCTCACCACCCCGTTTGAGGGCGGACGCCACCAGGTGCGGTTGGACAAGATCGACCAGGCCAGGAGCGCAGAGGAGGCCATCCCCCGCACGGAACAATAACGGCTTCGGCGGGGAACCCATCTGCCGCGTCCTTCTTCACCGGCGGGGATTTGGTGCGCCCGGGGTGGGCGTTTGCAAGCAACAGGAAGGAGCCATCCTTTTGGAGCTGGACAAGATAAGAAAGGTGGATCCGGACATCGCCCGGGCCGTGGAGGCGGAGCTTTCCCGCCAGCAGAACACCCTGGAGCTCATCGCTTCCGAGAACATCGCAAGCCCCGCGGTCATGGCCGCCCAGGGCACGGTGCTCACCAACAAGTACGCCGAGGGCTACCCGGGCCGCCGCTACTACGGCGGGTGCGAGCACGTGGACACGGTGGAGACCCTGGCCTTGGAGCGCGCCAGGAAGCTTTTTTCCTGCGGCTACGCCAACGTTCAGCCCCACTCCGGGTCCCAGGCCAACATGGCGGTGTACTTCGCGCTCCTCTCCCCGGGCGACACGGTCATGGGCATGGACCTGGCCCACGGCGGCCATCTCACCCACGGCAGCCCCGTGTCCTTTTCCGGACGGCTGTACAACTTCGTGCACTACGGCGTGGACAGGGAAACGGGCGTCATCGACTACGACCAGGTGGCCTCCCTGGCTAGGAAGTACAAGCCCAGGCTCATCATCGCGGGCGCGTCGGCGTACCCCCGCACCATAGATTTCGAGGCTTTTGCCAAGGTCGCCGAGAGCGTGGGGGCCTGGTTCATGGTGGACATGGCCCACATCGCCGGGTTGGTGGCCGTCGGCGAGCACCCCTCGCCCGTGCCCCACGCCCACGTGGTCACCTCCACCACCCACAAGACCTTGCGCGGACCCCGGGGCGGGCTCATCCTCTCCGCCGACGGCCTGGGCAAGAAGTTGAACTCCCAGATCTTCCCCGGCATCCAGGGCGGGCCGCTCATGCACGTCATCGCCGCCAAGGCCGTGGCGTTTAAGGAGGCGTTTTCGCCGGAGTTTTCCGCCTACCAGGCCCAGGTGAAGAAGAACGCCGCCGCCCTGGCCGCCGCCCTCGTGGAAAAGGGCGGGTCGCTCGTCTCCGGCGGCACGGACAACCACATGATGCTCATGAACGTGTCCACCCTGGGCATCACGGGCAAGGCCGCGGAACAGGCCCTGGAGCGCGCAGGCGTCACCGTGAACAAGAACGCCATCCCCTTTGACGAGGAAGGCCCCTTCGTCACCTCGGGCATCCGCATCGGCACCCCTGCGGTGACCACCCGGGGCATGAAGGAGCCCGAGATGGCCGTCATCGCGGACATCATCATGCGGGTGCTGAAACAGCCCACCGGGGCGGTCATCGAAAAGGCCCGGGACGAGGTGACCCAACTTTGCCAGGCCCATCCCCTGTACCCGGAAGGTGCCATGTGAGCCGGACCCGGGACAAACGGGCGCCCCGGCCGGAGTGGGACGCCTATTTCATGGACATCGCCCGGCTGGTGGCCACCCGGTCCACGTGCCTGAGGCGCAACGTGGGGGCGGTGCTGGTGCGCGACAAGCGGATTCTGACCACCGGCTACAACGGCGCGCCCTCGGGGCTTTCCCACTGCCTGGATGCCGGGTGCCTGCGCGAGAAGCTGGGTATTCCCTCGGGCGAGCGCCACGAGCTTTGCCGGGGGCTCCACGCCGAGCAGAACGCCATCATCCAGGCCGGCCTCCACGGGGTGAGCATCCGGGGGGCCACCCTGTACTGCACCAACCAGCCCTGCCTCATCTGCGCCAAGATGCTCATCAACGCCGAGGTGGGCGAAGTGGTGTACGAATCCGGCTACGCCGACCCCCTGGCCCACGACATGCTGGCCGAGGCCGGGGTGGTGCTGCGCCGGTATTCCCCGAAGGACGAAACGCCATGAAATGCCCCTACTGCGGCGAACAGAACGACAAGGTCATCGACTCCCGGGTGGGCAAGGATGGCGACACCATCCGCCGCCGCCGCGAGTGCCTGGGCTGCCGGAGGCGCTACACCACGTACGAGACGGTGGAGGAAGTGCCCATCATGATCGTGAAAAAGGACGGCCGCCGCGAGGAGTTCTCCCGCGACAAGGTGCGCGCCGGCCTTTCCCGCGCCTGCGAAAAACGCCCCGTGTCCATGCACGCCATCGACCAGTTCATCGAAGAGCTGGAACAGGACCTGCGCGAGGCCGGGGAAAAGGAAATCTCCTCCAGCGTGGTGGGCGAAAAGGTCATCGCCCGCCTCCGCCAGCTCGACGAGGTGGCTTACGTCCGTTTCGCCAGCGTCTACCGTGAGTTCAAGGACGTAAAGGATTTCGTGGCGGAGCTCAAAACCATGCTGGACAAGCAGAAATAGGCGGCATAGAAGGGCGAATCGCGGCGTTGCGCTGCGGACGGGAGATGCTCGACGTACTTGCAGTACGCCTGCGCTCTCTCGCCTTGCGCGTCTTGCGCTTCATCCCTTCCAGGCCGCCTATTTGGTTTCCAACAAGCCGTGTAGGCCTCAGGGGAGCAGTGCGGGTGGCCCCGGCAACTCGTTGCCGGGGTGCGGCAGCACAAGAAGCGGGCACCAAGGCCTCCAGCCTGCACAGGGCGCTTCGCGAAGCGCCCCCGCGAATGATCCGCCCCCGCGTCATTCCTGCGAAAGCAGGAATCCACCAGAATGGAGGCTTTCTCCTTTCTTTTCCCTGGCAGCCCCGGCGGCCGGGGTCAGGGGTTGAATCCCTCCGGTTGCGGCGGCCTCGGGCGCCGGGGCCGGGTCCTCCCCCGCAAACCGCACCTCCACCGCCGCCCCGGGGTACAGGGCGGTTAACAGCGCGGCGGTTACCTGGCGGGCGTTATTCGCGGCCTGGTCCAGCAGGCCGTTTTGCAAGGCCTCCTCCAGGGTGTTGCGCCTGGCCCGGGCCAGCGCCAGGTTGTGGTCCTCGGCGGCCACGTCGCCCTTTTTCTCCACGTAGCGGTAGGTGACGTCGTTGGACAGGATGCGGGGGGCGGGCAGCACCACGGAGATGGCGGGCCGTTCGCCGGTGTGGTCCACCTTCGCCCCCACGCCGGAGGAAAGGTCCACCCCGGCGCGCACCACGGCCCGGGCCTCCAGCAAAAACCTCTTGTCCGCGGAAAAAAGCGTCCCTTCCTCGGACCAGAACAACAGGTCCTTGACGTAGTAGCGCACCGAGGAAAGCTCCGCCACCCTGCGCACCCTGGCGATGACCGCGTCCTCGGTGACGCGGGCCTCCGGCGGTTCGCGGTCCATAAACACCGCCTTTTCCGCCACCTTGAAAACCCCCTCGGAAAGCCCGGAAAGCCGGTCCCCCAGGTCCGCCAGCTTCACCGCCCCAAAGGCTGCGGCCGCGGTCAAAACCACCATCCCCACCCGGTTCAACACCTTGTCCACTCCGCTCATGGCATCCACCAGCAATGGAAAAAAAAGCGTGATCCCCCAAAGTATCCGCAAACCGGAGCCGAAAATCAACACAAGGCCGCCCGGTTTCCGGCCCAAACCAGGTGTTGACTTTTCCGCCCGGCGCGTTAGATTGGTTTCGCTTATTCTCAGGGCGGGGTGGAAGTCCCCACCGGCGGTGACCCGGGCAACCGGGAAGCCCGCGAGCGCCTTGGCGGCCTGGGCCGCGAAGGGTCTAGCAGACCTGGTGAAACTCCAGGGCCGACGGTGACAGTCCGGATGGAAGAGAATAAGGGCAAGCCGAGCTTCTACCGCACTTGCGTTGCGGCCGGGAACCCCCTGGCCGCCGCCTGCCCCTGTTGCCGCCCTGAGTCCCTAACCATCTGATTTTCCGTCGAATTTTTGCGGAAAGGGACGAGGGCGGTTTTCCTTTGTCGGACCACGCCGAGTACATGAAGCGGGCGCTTTTGCTGGCCCGGCGCGGGGCCGGGTGGACCTCGCCCAACCCCATGGTGGGCGCCGTGGTGGTGGACGCCGAAGGCTTGGTGGCGGGCGAGGGCTGGCACCGGGCCTGCGGCCTGCCGCACGCGGAGGTGGAGGCCCTGGCCGCCGCCGGGGACCGCGCCCGGGGCGCCACCCTGTACGTGACCCTGGAGCCCTGCAACCACCACGGCAGGACGCCGCCCTGCACCCAAGCCGTGCTGGACGCGGGTATAGCCCGGGTGGTGTGCGCCATGGAGGACCCCAACCCCGCCGTGGCCGGCGGCGGTCTGGCCCGCCTGCGGGCCCACGGGGTGGAGGTTTCCTGCGGCGTGCTGGAGGACAAGGCCCGGGAGCTCAACGCCTGGTGGCTGCACTGGCTTTCCACGGGACGGCCCTACGTGCTGGCCAAGGCCGCCTGCACCCTGGACGGCCGCATCGCCACGAAAACGGGCGACTCCAAGTGGATCACCGGCGGGAAGGCCCGGGCGTGGGTCCACCGCCTCCGGCACGAGGCGGACGCCATCCTCGTGGGCGCGGGCACCCTGGCCGCGGACGACCCGCGGCTCACGGCCCGGGTGCCGGGCAAGAAAACCAAGGACCCCCTGCGGGTGGTGCTGGACACCCGGCTTTCTTCCGACCCCGGCCGGAAACTTTTCACCGACGGCGGCCGCACCGTGGTGTTCTGCGGGCCGGACGCGCCGGAGGCCAAGCAAAACGTCCTGGAGGCCGCCGGGGTGGAGGTGGCCCGGGTCCCCCCGCACAACGGCCGGGTGGACCTGGCCGCGGTCCTAGACGAGCTGGGAGAGCGCAAGATGACCTCCCTTTTGGTGGAGGGCGGGGGCGGGGTGCTGGGTTCGGCCCTGGCGCGGGGGCTGGTGGACCGGCTGCACTTGTTCTACGCCCCCAAGATTTTGGGCGGCGATGACGGGGTGCCCCTGTTTTCCGGGCCGGGGCCGGAGAAACTTTCCGGCTGCGTGCGGCTTTCGGGCCTGGCTTCCAAAAGGATCGGGGACGACCTTCTGGTAACCGGAACGCCGGTCGCGCCGGGCAAGGAGGCATAGATGTTCACGGGAATCATCGAGGGAACGGGCCGGGTGCGGGAGAACACCCGCACCTCCCAGGGCGCGAAAATGGTCATCGAGGCCGGGTTCTCCCTGGCGGACCTTCCCGTGGGCGGGTCCGTGGCCGTGTCCGGTGCGTGCCTGACCGCGGTGTGGGTCTCGGGCGACACCTTTGCCGCGGACGTGAGCCCGGAGACGGTCTCCCGCACCACCCTGGGCCGGGCGCGGCCCGGGGACCTGGTGAACCTGGAGCGCGCGCTCACCCTTTCCGGCCGCCTGGACGGCCACCTGGTCACCGGCCACGTGGACGGCGTGGGCGAGGTGGCCTCGGTATCCCGCCAGGAAAACGCCCTGTTGTTCACCATCCGCGCGCCGGAATCCGTGCGCGCCTTCCTGGTGGAAAAGGGCTCCGTGGCCGTGGAGGGGGTGAGCCTGACGGTGAACGAGGTCACCCGAGACGGGTTTTCCGTCATGGTCATCCCCCACACCGCCAAGATCACCACCCTGGGGGCCAGGGGCCCGGGCGACCCGGTGAACCTGGAGGCGGACGTCATCGCCAAGTACGTGGAAAAGTTCGTTTCCCGAAGCAAGGGGGAGGGCAAGCCTTCCGGCGGCGGGGGACTGACGCTGGAGTTTTTGCAGAAATCCGGATTTTGACCGCCCGAGGCGGAAACGAGGACCAACCCGGCTGCAGCAAACCCGGAGCCGGACCGAAAGGAGGGGGCGCGCAACGCGCCTGAACGCCACATGTCGAGGTTGACGGTAGAACAGGCCATCGAGGAATTCAAAGCCGGCCGCATGGTCATCCTGGTGGATGACGAGGACCGCGAAAACGAGGGCGACCTGGCCATGGCCGCGGAAAAGGTCACCCCCGAGGCCATCAACTTCATGGCCAAGTACGGCCGGGGGCTCATCTGCCTTTCCCTGACCAAGGAAAAGGCGGATTCTTTGGACCTGCCGCCCATGGTGGGCAAGAACGAGTCTCCCCTGGGCACGGGGTTCACCGTGTCCATCGAGGCCAGGAAGGGCGTGACCACGGGCATCTCCGCCGCGGACCGGGCCACCACCATCCTGACCGCCGTGCGCGACGGGGCCAAGCCCACGGACCTGGTGCGGCCCGGCCACGTGTTTCCCCTGCGGGCGCGCCTGGGCGGGGTCATCGTCCGCGCCGGGCAGACCGAAGGCTCCGTGGACCTGGCCCGGCTGGCGGGCTTGAAGCCCGCGGGCGTCATCTGCGAGATCATGGACGAGGACGGCACCATGGCGCGGATGCCCCGGCTGGAGGAGTTCTCCGCGGAACACGGCGTCGGCATCGTCACCGTGGAGGACCTCATCGAGTACCGGATGAGAAACGAGTCCTTCGTGCACCGGGCCGCCCAGACCGTGTTGCCCACCTCCTACGGCGGCGGGTTCGAGGCGGTGGTGTACGAAAACGACGTGGACGACCTGTTGCACATCGCCCTGGTCAAGGGCGACATCGACCCGGAAACCCCCACCCTGGTGCGGGTCCACTCCGAATGTTTGACCGGCGACGTGTTCGGCAGCCTGCGCTGCGACTGCGGCGACCAGCTGCACAAGGCCATGGAGATGATCGAAGCCGAGGGCAAAGGCGTGATCCTCTACATCCGCCAGGAGGGCCGCGGCATCGGCCTGGTGAACAAGATCCGCGCCTACGCGTTGCAGGACCAGGGCCAGGACACGGTCCAGGCCAACGAGAGCCTGGGCTTTGCCCCGGACCTCCGCAACTACGGCATCGGCGCGCAGATCCTGGTGGATTTGGGGGTGCGCAAGATGCGGCTTATGACCAACAACCCCAAGAAGATGGTGGGCCTGGAAGGCTATGGATTGTCCCTGGTGGAGCAGGTGCCCCTGGAGATTCCGGCCAACCGGTACAACGAGAAGTACCTGGAGTGCAAGAAGCTCAAGATGGGGCATACGCTGTCGCTGGATTCCTACCGGTAATCCGGCGGCCGGGGATTTCGGCGGGGTTGCCAAACCCCTTCCACGACCAACTTTATCGAGAGGAACAAGGTATGCCGCGCGTGATCGAGGGCAAGCTGTCCGCGGAGGGAAAGCGGTTCTGCATCGTGCTTTCCCGGTTCAACGACTTCATTTCCGACCGCCTTTTGAGCGGGGCCATGGACGCGCTGTTGCGGTTCGGGGCCAAGGATGGCGACATCGACGTCATCAAGGTTCCCGGGGCCTTCGAGGTGCCCCTGGCGGCCAAGCGGGCCGCGGCCAAGGGCGCATACGACGCGGTCATCTGCCTGGGGGCCGTCATCCGGGGCTCCACGCCCCATTTCGACTACGTGGCCGCCGAGGCTTCCAAGGGCATCGCCCAGGTGTCCCTCCAGTACGAGGTGCCGGTGATCTTCGGCATCCTCACCACGGACACCATCGAGCAGGCCGTGGAGCGCGCCGGCACCAAGAGCGGCAACAAGGGATGGTCCGCGGCCGCCGCGGCCGTGGAGATGGCTAACCTCGCGGACGAGATGGCAAAGGGCGCATGAGCAGGAGACGAAGGGCCAGGGAACACGCGTTAAAGGCCCTTTTTTCCGCGGACGCCAGCCGCCTGCCTCCGCGGGAGGCGCTGGACCTGTTTGTTTCGCACCACCCGCCGGACCCGGGCGTGGCGGACTTTTTCCATCGCCTGGTGGACGGCGTGTGCGAAAACCGGGAGCGGATCGACTCCCTGATCCAGAAGCACTCCAAGAACTGGAAGCTTTCGCGCATGTCCGGCGTGGACCGGAACATCATGCGTATCGCGGTCTATGAATATCTGTTCTGCCCGGACATTCCCAGCCGGGTGACCATCAACGAGGCCGTGGAGATCGGGAAGCGCTACGGGTCCGACGAGTCCGGGGCGTTCATCAACGGCATCCTGGACGCCGTGGCCGCGGAGCTTTCCTCCATGCAAGAAGACCCGGAGGGCTGATGAGGGAAGAAAACCTGGACGTGGCCGTGGTGGGAGGCGGGACCGCCGGGCTGTTCGCCCTGGCCCAGGCGGCCAGGCGCGCGGAAAAGGTGGCGCTTTTCGAGGGCGGCCACGAGGGCACCATGTGCGCCCGGGCCGGGTGCATGCCCTCCAAGGCGCTCATCCACGCCGCCCGCTGCGCCCGCGAGGTGCGCACCCCCTGCGTGTCCGGGCTGCCGGTGGGCTCGCCGGATTCCATCGACTACGCCAAGGTCATGGCCGAGGTGCGGGAAAAACGGGACGTGTTGGTTTCCCGCACCGTGGTGCGCACCAGGCAGGCGTTCGGCGAGGCCATCATCCGGGAGAACGCCCGGTTCGTTGCGCCCATGGTGCTCGAGGCCGGGGAGACGCGCTACCGGTGCGGGGGCATCGTCCTTTCCGTGGGCAGCCTGCCCGTGGTGCCGCCGGGATGGCGGCTCGTTCCGGAAAAGGTCGTCACCACCGAGGAGTTCTTCAACCTGCCCACCCTTCCGCGGGATATCCTGGTGGTGGGCATGGGGCCCGTGGGCATCGAGCTCTCCATGGCCCTGGCCGGGCTGGGGCTTTCCGTCACCTGCGCGGAGATGGGAAAGACCGCCGCGGGCATTTCCGACCCGGAAATCCTCTCCTCCTTTGTCCACGTGCTCCAGGATACCCCCAACTTCCGCTACCATTTCCGCACCAAGGCGTCGCTGTTGGACGTGGGCGAGCGGGTGGGGGTTCAGCTGGAGGACTTGGAGGGCGGCGCGCAGTGGAACGCGGGCTTTGACCTGGTGCTCCTGGCCGTGGGCCGCGCGCCCGACTTCGCCGGCCTAGATCTTCCAAACGCGGGGATCAAGCTTTCCCAAAAGGGGTGGCCGGTGGTGGACGAAAAGACCCTGGCCTGCGTGGGCCAGAAGGTGTTTGTGGCCGGGGACGCCTCGGGTATCCGGCCGTTTTTCCACGACGCCGCGGACCAGGGCCGCCTTGCAGGGAGGAATGCGGCGAAAAAAGGCGAGCCGGAATCCTTGGAGGAAAAGACGCCGCTCACCATCATCTTCACCGAGCCCAACGTGGCCTTCGTGGGCCTGGACTGGCGGGATTTTGACGAGGCCGCCCACGTAGCCGGGGAAATCGACGTCAGAAACTCCGGCCGGGGCCTCCTGGAGAACCTGAACCACGGCAAGGTGCGGCTGTACGTGGAAAGGGCGGGCCAGAGGCTTGTGGGCGCGGCCTTGTGCGCGCCTTCGGGCGAGCATTTGGCCCACTTTTTGGCCCAGGCGGTGAGTTCGCGCCTCACGGTTCGGGACATGCTGAACCTGCCCTTTTACCACCCCACCTACGAGGAACTCGTTCCCCAGGCGCTTTTGGACGCCAAAAAGAAGCTTAACCCGGATTATTCATGAGCAATTTTGCCCGAGATCGAATTTTTCTTTATTTTCAATCCGTTGGAGCTGTTTTTTGGGTCTTGCGCCAAAGACAGTCTGATTATTGGAGGAA
>JAFDHW010000007.1 GCA_019308705.1 Deltaproteobacteria bacterium | reverse complement strand
CACGCGGGAATTTCCCGCCGGCTGTACGATTCCGCCTACGTGCTCCTGGGCCACAGGAAAGGCGGCCTGGCCATGGCCACGGTGGGCGCCTGCGCCGCGTTTTCCGCGGTTTCCGGGTCCACCAACGCCACGGCGGCCACCATGGCCGTGGTCACCCTCCCGGAGATGAAGCGCTACGGCTACGACATGAGCCTGGCCACCGGCACCGTGGCCGCGGCAGGGTCCCTGGGCATCCTCATCCCGCCGTCGGTCATCTTCATCGTCTACGGCATCCTCACCCAGGAATCCATCGGCCAGCTGTTCGCCGCGGGCATCATCCCGGGCGTCATCCTCACCATCCTGTTTCTGCTCACCATCCAGCTGAGGGTGTGGAAAAACCCGGCCCTGGCCCCCCCCGGCCCCAAAAGCAGCTTCAGGGAAAAAGCCAAATCCTTCGCGGGCGTGGCCGAGGCCCTGATCCTGTTCGTCATGGTCATCGGCGGCATGTTCATCGGGCTGTTCACGCCCACCGAGGCCGCGGCCGTGGGCGCGTTCCTCACCCTGGCCATCGCCGTGGCCGGCAGACAGATATCCTGGTCCGGGTTCGTGAAGTCTTTGGAGGACACCACCCGCATTTCCTGCATGGTGATGATGATCGTGGCGGGCGCGGTGATCTTCGGGCACTTCATGGCCGTGACCCGGCTGCCCTTTGTCATGGCGGAGAGCATCAGCGCCCTGCCCCTGCCCGCCTGGGGCATCATGGCGCTCATCATCCTGGTCTATCTTCTGGGGGGCTGCTTCATGGACGCCCTGGCCATGGTCATGCTCACCATCCCCATTTTCCAGCCCCTGGTGGAGGCGCTGGGATACGACCTCATCTGGTTCGGGGTCACCATCGTGCTGGTCACGGAAATGGGGGTCATCACCCCGCCGGTGGGCGTGAATGTCTATGTGGTTTCCGGCGTGGCCACGGACGTGCCGCTGGAAAAAATCTTCAAGGGGGTCCTGCCCATGCTGGCCCCCCTGCTCATCTGCATCGCCCTTCTGCTCCTGGTCCCGGAAATCGCTCTGTGGCTGCCGGGCCTCATGGGATAGCCCCTACCCTCCGCCCGCCGGTTCGTTTTTCTCCGCCTGCATAATCCGCACGGTGACCTGCACCGTGGGAGGCTGGCCCTCCAGGAACTTCACCCCGGCGGGAAACTGCAGCCGGGTCTGGATGGCGGAGGTCTGGGTGATCTTGGCAAGGTCCACGGGCACGGTCTGGATCTTCAGGCCTCCCTTGGTTTCCGGCACGGCCCACACGGTGACCATCGGGGGGTCGACGCTGGTTCCGGCAAGCGTAAGCCCCGCGGGCAGGTTCCCCTGGGTCTGCACCTCCACGGGCACTTCCACGGGATTCAACTTCTGGGCGACGAGGGTGACGGTGGAGGGCCGGATGGAGGCCAGGGAAAGGTTGGCCGGGACTTTCACCATCCGGCTGGAAAGGACGATCTCCTGCTCGCCTTCGGTGATCTTGGAAAGGTCCACGGATACGGCCAGGCTGGAGGGGTCCAGGAGCCGGAAGGCCGCCTCCGGCCCCTGCAGGGTCACCTGGGCCCGGGTGGCGGAAGCTTCCTGGATGACCCAGTGCTCCGAAAGGGTCCTGTACTCGATGGGGAACACCAGTTCCCTGCGGACGATGTCCTTCTGGAGCCCGAACGCCAGCCACAGGGTCACGGCCAGGGCAAGGGCCAGGATTTTCTTTCCCGGATTGGTGCGCAGCCAGCCCACCAGGGGCCGCCTCGCGTCCTGGGGAGCCATGGAGGCGTAGAAGACTTCCAAAATCCCGCGCAGCTCGTTGGGGTTCTCCAACTGGGAGATGGCCCCGTCCTTGGCCACGGAAATGGTTCCCCCCTCCTCGGAAACCACCACGCACAGGGCGTCGGACCGCTCGGCCAGGCCCAGGGCCGCGGTGTGCCGCAGACCGGACAAGCCGAACTTGGCCGCGTTCTGGGACAAGGGCAGGTGGGCGCCGAACAGCCGGACCTTTTTCCCTGAAAGGACCACGGCCCCGTCGTGGCCCGCGGAGTGAGGGTCGAACAGGCTGTCCAAGAGGGGTTCGGACACTTCGCCGTCCAGGGGGACTCCGCCTTCCAGGTGTCGGTCCAGGGGCTCTTCGCCCTCGATGACGATGAGCGCGCCTCTTCTTAGCTGGGCCAGGAAGGCGGCCGCCTGGGCGATGACCTGGATTTCCGGGGCCTCCTGGCCCTGGGAAAAGGCCTTGCGCCGCCTGGGCCAGGTGGCCAGGCGCTCGAAGAACCGGCGCAGGTCCTCCTGGAAGATGACGATCAGGGCCACGATCAACACCGTGAAGAAGCCCTGGAGCACCACGGCGGTGAGGTACAGGTCAAAGGCCCGGGCCGCCAGGTAGACCAGCCCCAGGAGGGTGATGCCCCACAGAACGAACCGGGAGGCCGTGCGCGTCATGAACAGCAAGAGGCCGTAGAGCAGCACGGAAATGATGAGCACGTCGAAGATGTCCTGGACGCGGAAACCCAGGACCAGTTCGTTCCACAGCTTGAGCATGATCCTCCAGGGCCGCCCTGGCCTGTGGGGCGCGGCTTCGTTTGACACCCTTGTTATGGGGTGTATACTTTTTGAAGCAATAGGGCAATAAACAGCCTTGCCTCGCGGCCAGCCCCAGCCGCACCATCCCGCCGAAGGACCGCATGGCCCTCCGTCTGACCTCCCCCGTCCAATCCCTGGGAGCCGACACCATCCGTCTCGTCCAGGAGATGGGAGCTTTGCTCATCTTCTTTGTCCAGGGCGTGGGCCTTGCCTTTGTACGGCCGTTCAAGCCCCGCCGCACCCTGGAGCAGGTGCACTTCATCGGGTTCAAGTCCCTTTTGGTGATCCTTCTCACCGGCGGGTTCACGGGCATGGTGCTCGGCCTGCAGGGATATTACACCCTGGTGCGGTTCGGGTCCGAGGGCATGCTGGGGGCGCTGGTGTCCTTGACGCTCATCCGGGAGATCGGCCCGGTTTTCACCGCCATCATGATCACCGCCCGGGCCGGGTCGGCCATGAGCGCGGAAATCGGCATCATGCGCATTTCCGAGCAAATCGACGCCTTAAAGACCATGGACATCCACCCGGTGCGGTTCCTTTTGACCCCGCGCCTTTTGGCCAGCCTGGTTTGCTTTCCGCTGTTGACCGCGCTCTACGACCTGGTGGGCATCTTCGGCGGCTACCTCTCCGGCTCCATCCTCCTAGGGTCCAACCCGGCCATCTACATGGACCGGGTGCGGGAGTCCGTGGAGATGAACGACATCACCGGCGGGTTCACCAAGTCCTTCGTGTTCGCGGTGCTGGTGTGTTCGGTGTGCTGCTACATGGGCTACACCACCCACCGCCGGGCCGACGGTTTCGGCGCCCGCGGGGTTTCACGGTCCACCACCACCGCGGTGGTGCTGTCCTCGGTGCTGATCCTGGTGGCGGATTACGTGCTCACCTCCTTTTTGCTGTAGGGACCACATGGCAAAAGAAGCCCTCATACGCCTGGACAAGGTGCGCAAATCCTTTGGCTCCACCGAGGTCTTGAACGAGGTGAGCCTGGAGATCCGCCGGGGCGAGATCACCAGCATCATCGGCAAGAGCGGGGTGGGAAAGACGGTGCTGCTAAAGCACATCATCGGCCTGGAAACCCCGGATTCCGGCCGGGTGCTGTTTTCCGGCAAGACGCGGGAGCAGATGACCCGGGCCGAAAGAAAGCAGTGGAAGAACCGGTTTTCCTACGTGTTCCAGAACACCGCCCTGTTCGACTCTATGAGCGTCCACGACAACGTGGCCCTCCCCCTTTCGGAAAAGCCCAAGACCGGCCGCAAGGAGGTGGAGCAAAGGGTGGCCGGGATCCTGGAGCAACTGGAGATCGGAGACATCGCCAGCAAGTACCCGTCCCAGCTTTCCGGGGGCATGAAGAAGCGGGTGGCGCTCGCCCGGGCCCTGGTCACGGACCCGGACATCGTGCTGTTCGACGAGCCCACCACGGGCCTGGACCCCATCCGCAAGGGCGCGGTGTACTCCATGATCTCGAGCTACCAGAAGCGCTTTCGGTTCACCGGCGTCATCGTGACCCACGACATCCCGGACATCTTTTTCATCTCCCAGCACGTGGCCATGCTCAGGGAGGGCCGGGTGCTCTTCGACGGCTCCCCCGAGGAGATCCTGCGGAGCAAGGACCCGAAGGTCCTGGAGTTTCTCCAGAGACTTGGCCAGCAAAAAGACGAACTCACGGGCACCCAGCCGCACTTCAAGCTCCTGGAGCGCTACCACCAGGAGATGCGGCGATCCCGGAACGCCAAGCGAGCCTTTTCCGTTTTGGTGTTCACCCTTCAGAACCTGGACGAGATTTCCGAAAAGGCGGGCTACACCGCGGGCCAGACCGTCATCCGCAATTTCGCCACCGAGCTTGCCGGCATGCTGGGGACAAAGGACACCTGCGCCCGGCTGGGGGTGAACCGCATCCTAGCCATCTTGCCAGACACATCCCTTAAGGAGGCCCGGGAGTTGTGCGGCCGCATGAAGGGCTCCATGTCCCTGGAAAACCTGGCGGACTTCACGCCCAAGGAGGAATTGTGTTTTTCCATCAGGGCGGGCGCCGCCGAGGCCACCGAGCAGGTTTCCATGGACGCGGTGGTGGAAAGGGCCCTGGAAGCGGAAGTCACCCTCTGCGAGTTTGAATTGTGCGCAAAAGGCCGGGAAACGGCCCCGGCCTGAGAAAAGGGGGGTTCGTCATGAACAAGCGCTCCGTGGAAATCGGGGTGGGGATTTTCGTTTTGATCGGCCTTTTGTGCGTGGGGTACCTCACCATCCGCCTCGGCCGCCTGGAGATCCTGGGGGGCGATTTCTATCCCCTGCGCGCCAGGTTCGTGAACGTGGGGGGGTTGAAAAGCGGCGCCTCCGTGCGGATGGCCGGGGTGCAGATCGGCCGGGTGGACAAGGTGGGGTTAAACCCCGAACGGCTGGTGGCCGAAATCTCCATGAACATCGACCCCGAGGTTGAGATCCCCGAGGACTCCACGGCCGCCATCAACACCAGCGGCCTCATCGGCGACAAGTTCGTCCAGGTTTCACCCGGCGGATCCCTGGAGCCGTTGAAGCCCGGTGACTATTTTCAGGAGACCCGGTCCGCCGTCGACATCCTGGACCTGGTGGGCAAATACGTTTTCGGCAACGTCACCGACAAGAAATCCAAGGGAGACGGGCCGTGACCTATCCCAGAAGCATATTTCCATTCCTTTTTGCACTCCTCCTCCTTTTCGCGCCATACGCCCTGTCCGCGCCGCCCACGCCCATGGAGGTCATCGACGAGCACGTGGAGAAAGCCAGAAACATCCTGGAAAACCCCAAATACGGCGAGCCGGGCATGGCCAAGGAGCAGCGGAAGGCGCTCTACGAGCTTTCCAAGGGCGTGTTCGACTTTGTGGAAATCGCCAAGCGGTCGCTGGCCCGCGGTTGGCTGCGGTTCACCCCGGATCAGCGCCGGGAGTTCACCGACGCGTTTTCCCGCCTTTTGGCCGATGTCTACCTTTCCCGGCTCCAGAAGAACTACAAGGGCTCCGAACAGGTCCAGCTGGTTTCCCAGGAAATTGACGGCCGCCGGGCGGAGGTGAAATCCTACGTGATCCACGAGGGCGCCAGAACGCCCGTGATCTACAAAATGATCATGTCCGGGGGCCGGTGGAAGGTCTACGACGTGAAGGTGGAGGAAATAAGCATGGTGCAGAACTACCGGAGCCAGTTCAGGGAATACCTGCTGAACAACTCGCCCGAGGCCTTGATCGAACAAGTGAAGGAAAAGATGAAAACCGAGGAAGACATCGGTAAATGACCTTCTTGGGAAACCGCACCTTGACGCCCGCCCTTGCCATGACGGGCATCCTGGCTCTTTTTGCCGGCTGTTCCACCAAGACCGCAAAGCCCCTCTATCTGGCCACGGGGCCGGAAAAAGCCGCCTCGTACGCTGCTGAACCCCCCGCCTACCCGCTGGCCCGGGCCGAAGAAAACCCGGCCCTGGAAAAGGACCCCTTTGCGGACGAAAGCCTGGATTTCCTGGAGGAAGAAGAGCCGGCCACCCGCATGCCCGATCCCCTGGAGCCCTTCAACCGGCTCATGTTCAAGGTAAACGACAAGTTCTACTTCTGGCTGCTCAAACCCGCGGCCCGGGGCTACAAGGCCGTCACCCCATCCCGGGTGCGAAAGAGCGTGCGGAACTTCTTCGGCAACCTGCTCGCGCCCGTGCGGGTGGCAAACTGCGCGCTCCAGGGCAAGCCGGACCAGGCCATCCACCAGTTTTCCCGGTTCATGTACAACTCCACCATCGGCGTGGCGGGACTTTTCGACCCCGCATCCAGCCACCCCTTGCTGCAACCCCAAAACGAGGACTTGGGCCAGACCCTGGGGGCGTGGGGCCTGGGCCATGGCATCTACCTGGTCCTGCCCGTGCTGGGGCCCTCCAGCCTCCGCGACGGCGCGGGAATCTTCGGGGACGGGTACCTGAACCCGGCAAACTACGTGGACCCCTTATGGGCCGCGATATCCCTCCGGGCCTGGAACACGGTGAACGACACCACCTTCCGCCTGGGCGACTACCAGGATCTGAAAGAAGCCGCCATAGACCCCTACGTGGCCCTCAAAAACGCCTACCTCCAGCGCCGCGCCACGATGGTGAAGGATTAGCCCGGATTATTCACGAAACCTGATTTCCGTGCTGGCAAGGCTAGAGGGGTGAAGGCGTACTTTGGTACGCCGAGCCCCGATAACGCGGCCAGCGCGGAAATCGGGCGAGCCCGAAGGGTGAAAAATTTCGCCAATGTCAGCATTCCTCAAAGAAACAGCGTGCATTTTTCAAGGACCCTTCCATTGGCACTTAACCTGTTTAAATCCGTATAAATATTTTATTCGGTGAAATTTTTCATGAATGATTCGGGTTAGGAAATGCGGGCAAACCCTGTAAAAGTCAAAGAGCTACAGGGCGGTTGGTTCAAGCCCGCCGCCGCAGAAAAGCATTTTCATCAGGGCGGGTTCGCCAAAAACAAATGCCCCGGCGGGCGAGCGGCATTCGGCCAATCCCGGGAAGGCGCATCCGGCTCGTTGGTCGCTCGGCTCCGCCGGGGCGGCATCCAGGGACCTCCCCCGGAACCATCGGCTGACGTAGTTGCCAGATCCGTGCCATAATATATAAGCAACCAGCTTGACATGGAATATCAGACAGTTACGTGGAGCTTGCCCGTTCATGCAAAGCGGATGCAGCCCTTGGATTTATGCCAAACCCACACAGAACACCCGGGCAAATTACGGAAAGTCCATAAATCCGCCGGCAAAAAGCAAAAAAGGCCCCGTGCGGGCCTTCGCCTGGCGCCGCACGGGGCTGACCGGAACCCCCGGTTCCGGAACGATCTTTATGGGACGCGGCAGCGCCGCTCCGGGGACCTTTTCCGGTTTCCGGCGCGGCCACCGGGTTTTGCAGCCCGCCGCAGCAGAAAAGCGTTCCCGAACACGACCGCCATCAGTTCCACGAGCGTGAAGCCACGCTGGTGAGGATAAGGACGCACGACGCCGGTCCTTTCCCGGACATCTTGTGGGGGGAACTGCTCCATCCGCGCGTGCCGCAGTCCATGACCAGGGACATTTCCGCGGCCGAAACCCGCCGGAGCCGTTCCCTTGCCACACGGCTCCAGAACGAACACGTGGGAAGCACTCCCTGGTACTCGTCGTTGGTTCCCTTGTCTTTCATGGGTGGTCATCCTTGCTTCCCCCCTTGGTCAACATCCTGTGATGCCAAATCCGTGCCAATTTGGCGTCACCGCATTATCGCCTGTTTTTCCGGCTGGTTGCAGCAAACCCAAACCCGCCCCTTTCACGCGGGCTTTCCGGCTTTATGACGCTTTCATAGAAGCGCCAGACCAAAAAAACATGCCTTGATCCTTGACTTTGCCGAAAAACAGGACGAAAATTGGTTCACAATATTACTTATTTTTCCCATGGAGGAAGCCATGGCAATTTCACGACGCGGTTTTTTGAAAGGGGGCCTGACCGCGGCTGGGACCCTGGCGGTCAAGGCGGCCCCGCTCCCTGCCTCGGTCAAGGGCCTTGGCCCCGGCGAGTTGGCCACCCTGCTGGACCTGGAAAAGTGCATAGGGTGCGAGGCGTGCGTGGAGGCCTGCGCCGAGGTGAACGGCCACAAGTTTCCCAATCCCAAAAAGCCCTTCCCGGAGATGGCCCCGGTAAAGAGGGTGAAGGTGGCGGACTGGTCGGACAAGCAGGACGTGAACTGGCGGCTTACGCCGTACAACTGGCTGACCATTCAGCACGCCCAGGGCGAATACAACGGCAAGCCCTACTACCTGACCATTCCCCGGCGGTGCATGCACTGCACAAACCCGCCCTGCGCGGACATGTGCCCTTTTGGCGCGGCCCGGAAGCTTGGAAACGGCATCACCCGCATCCACAGCGAGCTTTGCCTGGGCGGCGCCAAGTGCAAGGCCGTCTGCCCCTGGCACATTCCCGAGCGCCAGACCGGGGTGGGCCTGTATCTGAAGCTTCTGCCCTCGTACGCGGGCAACGGCGTCATGTACAAATGCGACTGCTGCTACGATCGGGTGGCCCAGGGCAAGCTGCCCGCCTGCATCGAGGTCTGCCCGGTACAGCTCCAGACCATCGGCCCCCGCGAGAAAATCAAAAAGCAGGCCTACGCCCTGGCCAAGGAGCGCGGCGGCTTCGTGTACGGGGACAAGGAAAACGGCGGCACCAACACCTTCTATGTCTCGCCCGTGCCCTTTGAGGTCCTCAACAAGGACATTGAAAAAGGTCCGGGCAAGCCCCACTTCGGCCCGGTGAAAAACGCCATGCAACGCGCGGAGAACCTGGGCAAAGCCATGATCATCGCCCCCCTGGCGGGCGCGGCCGCCGCGGCGCTGCGCTTCGGCCGGTTCTTCGCGGGAAACGGCGACGGGCACAAGCGCGGGGAGGAGCAATCATGACGACCCACGCGATGCAAAAAACGTATCCGGAGATCCGGCCCGTAAGGTGGGCTTACCGGCTGATCGTGTTTTTCATGGTCCTTACGGGCTTCGGCCAGATGCCCATCTACAAGCGCTACTACATCAACGAAGTCCCCGGCCTCGGCTGGCTGAGCGATTTTTACGCCACCCACACCTTGCACTATGCGGGAGCAGCCTTGTTCCTCGGCCTTGCTGCCTACATGGCCGTGGGCTGGTTCGCGTCCTGGAAAAAGGAATGGTCCCTCACCTGGTCCGGCTGGGCGCGGGTGGGGCTTTTGGGCGCGCTCGCGGCCACCGGCGTCCTGAGGGTGGCCAAGAACATGCCCAACGTGGTGTTCTCGCCCAACTTCACCATGGTCATCGACATGAGCCACCTGTTCTTGACCATGGCGCTTCTTGTGGCGCTGTTGGTTTTCGCGGTGCTGCGCCCGGGTTGGGTGAAGGAAAAACACGAGGCTTGACCCCGGGGACGGTCGAAGTTTCCGGAGCCTTATACGGCGGCGGCGTTCCCGCCGCCTGGAGGTCCTTGTCCCCGGGCGACGATCCGCACGACGTCGCCCACCTTGACCGTGCCGCCGGAGAGCACCCTTGCGAACACGCCCTCTTTGGGCATGATGCAGTCTCCGGCGCGGTGGTACACCGCGCACCTTGCGTGGCATTTCTTGCCCACCTGGGTTACGCACAGCCTGGCCGTGGGGCCCACGTCCAACAAGGTTCCCACGGCCAGGCCCTTTTCATCCAGGCCCGAAACGGCCAAGTTCTCCGCAAAATCCCCAAAATCCGCCAGGATTCCACGCTGTTGCGCGGCGGCAAGGGCCTCGACGCGCAACAGGCTCACTTGCCGGTGCCAAGGGCCGGCGTGGGCGTCGCCTTCGATCCCGTGGTCCGGGACCAGCACCACCTGGTCCACCGGGGTTTTGGGGGTGCCCTTTTTTCTGCTCACAGCCAGGGATACCACCCGTCCCATGGCATACTCCGTACCTGGTTTCACTTGGTGGGAATGTTGTGCTTGCGCAACAGTTCATACAGCCTTGGCTGGGAAAGCCCGGACACCGAGGCCGCTTCCTTCACGCTGCCGCCGGACCGCGCCATGAGGTCCTGCAAATAGCGTTTCTCGCCCTCGTCCAACAGCTTTTTCCGGTAATCGTGCCATTTCACGTCCGTTTCCGGGAACATCGCCGTGTCCGGGGGCGGCGCCTGCTCCTTTACTCCGGGCCCGGGCATTTCCGCGTCCTGTTCCAGGTCCTGGGCCACGGCCGCCATCCGCACCGCCGGGGGCAGGTGCTTGGCGAACAGGGTGGGCTCGTCCATGGCCTGGGCGTACACCCAGTCCAGGGTGTGGTGCAGTTCCCGGACGTTTCCCGGCCAGTGGTAGGAGACCAGGGCCTCCATGAGTTTCGGCGAGAAGCTCTTTGGCTCGGTGCCGTTCTTGCGGGAAAGCCGGTTCATGTAGTGGGCGGAGAGGTCCCGGATGTCTTCGGCGCGTTCCCGCAACGGCGGCAGGTGGATGTGGATGGCCCGCAGCCGGAAGAGCAGGTCCTTTCGGAACCGGCCTTTTTTCACCATCTGGTCCAGGTCGCGGTTGGTGGCGGAAATGAGCCTGAAATCGCTCTCCACCTCCTGGGCAGACCCGATGTGGCGGAAGCGTTTCTCCTCCAGGACACGCAGAAAAGCTTTTTGCATGGACAGGGGCAGCTCGCCGATCTCGTCCAGAAACAGGGTGCCGCCGTCCGCCTGCTTGATGAGGCCCTCGGACGCTGCGTGCGCGCCGGTGAACGCGCCCTTGGCGTGGCCGAACAGCACGCTTTCCATGAGCGACTTGGGCAGGGATGCGCAGTCCACCACCACGAAGGGTCCGGACGCCCGGGAAGAGTTGTCGTGGATGGCCCGGGCGAAAAGCTCCTTGCCCGTGCCCGTCTCGCCGGTGAGGATCACGTTGGCCATGGAGCTTGTCGCGCGGGCGGCCAGAGACAGGCACTTTCTCATGCCCGGCGAGTCGCCGATGATCCCGCCACGGTCAAACTCCAGGCCCTTACCGTGCCCGCTCTTCTGCTCCCGGTACTTCAAGACCTGCTCCACCGCGGAAACCACCGTGTCCATGGAGGCGGGCTTTTTCAGGTAGTCCCACGCGTTTTCCGAAAGGGCCACTTCCGCGCCGTTTCTGTCCGCGTACCCCGTGATGACCACCACCTCTGGCGACGAGGGCATGCCCTGGAGCGAGCTGAGCACGTCCAGACCGGACCCGTCCGGAAGGCGGACGTCCAGGAACACCACGTCAAACGCGCCCTGGCCCGCTTTCTTCAGGCCCTCCTCCAGGCTGTAGGCCACGTCGACCCCGTGTCCCAGGTCCCCGAACACGCGGGTCAAGGTGTCGCCGATCATGCGATCGTCGTCGATTACCAGGATACGCGCCATGGCGACCTTTTTCGCTTCTCCACGCCGTCCCTTTCCCGGGGTTTCGGGTTTCATGCGTGCTTTGCGTCCTTCAGCAGGCGGGTCACGACGTCCAGGAGCTGGGCCGTGACCACTGGTTTCTTAAGTACCTTGCGCACCCCGGCCGAGGCAAGCTCCTCCCTGGAGATCTCCTGGGAGAAGCCGGTGCAGAGGACCACGGGAAGCTCCGGCCTCAACCCCTTGAGCTTCCTGGCCAGGGAAAGGCCCGAGCTTTCGGGCATGACCTGGTCCGCGATGACCAGGTCAAAGGCGTCCGGGTCCTGCTCAAAGGCGGCCATGGCCTCGTCGATGCGGGTTGCGCCCACCACCCTGCACCCGTAGTCCGTAAGGGCGCGCTTCAACGTGTCCACCAGGATGGTTTCGTCGTCCACCACCAGGATGCTTCCCGTGGCAGCGGGCCCCGCGGGCATTTGCTTCTCTTCCCTTGCCGGGGCGGGCTGCACCAGGGGAAGGAGGATGTCGAACACCGTGCCCTGGCCCGGCGCGCTCTTCACGCCGATGGTGCCTCCCAGGGCCTCCACGATGCCGTGGACCACGGCCAGGCCCATGCCCGGGCCGCGGCTGGGGCCCTTGGTGGTGAAAAAGGGCTCGAAGATGCGGTCCACCAGGTCCGGGTCCATGCCCGGGCCGTCGTCCGCCACCACCAGCCGCAGGTGGTGCTCTTCCTCGGCGTCCGGAGGACAGATGTGCTCGTCCGACAGGCTCACGGTGATGGTGCCGCCCTTTTCCTGCATGGCCTGGGCCGCGTTGGTGCACAGGTTCACCACCAGCTCCCGCACCTGGGTAGGCGAGGCCAGCACCGTGTCCGCCTCCGCGTCCATGTGCTCGGCTATCTCCACAAAGGGCGGCAGGGTCACCCGCAGCATCTTGACGCACTCCTTGACCACGGGTTTGACGGACAACACCTGCAGTTCCTGGTCCTGTTTGCGGGAAAAAGTCAAAATCTGTTCCACCAGGTCCCGGGCGCGGTGGCAGGCGCGAAGCGACAGCGAGAGGCTCTCCTTGATCTTGGGGTCCGCTCCGCCCTTGGCCAGGGCGTATTCCGTGTTCATCATCACGGTCATCAGCAGGTTGTTGAACTCGTGGGCGATGCCGCCGGCCAGGGTTCCCACGGCCTCCATCTTGGAGGTCTGGACCACCTGGCGCTCCAGGGCCACCTCCTGGGTCACGTCCCGCATGGCCGCGATGACGTGGAGCAGTCGGCCATCCTGCCACAGGGGCGAGAACAGCACCTCCAACCACCCCTTGGCGCCGTCGGGCTTTATGTATGCGTGGCGGCAGGCCCTGGGAGAGCCGGAGACGAATACCTCCTGCAACCGGCACCCGTCGTTTCCCGCCGGACAAGGCTCCTCTCTGCCGAGGAACACCTGGTGGCATTTGGCGCCCAGTATCCGCCCGCCGCCGATGTCATTGTTCACGTCCACGATGCGGTAATTCCGGTCAATGACCGCGATCTGGCTCGGCAGGTTCTTGAGCAGGGAGCGGTAATAGGATTCGTTTTTCCGTAACGGCGTTTCCTCCGGCGGCAGGCCCTCCTTCCGGGGGGCCTGGACCTGAACCTCGCCACCGGAGGTTTCGTCCGGTTTCCGGGTCTTGCCGGGCCTTGCCGCGGCCAGCCACACCCCTGCCGCGAAAAGCCCGCCCGCGGCC
Organism: Deltaproteobacteria bacterium; assembly: GCA_019308705.1. Lineage (GTDB taxonomy): Bacteria > Desulfobacterota > Desulfobacteria > Desulfobacterales > Desulfatibacillaceae > JAHJUF01. The sequence goes on along the minus strand of JAFDHW010000007.1, from coordinate 4,243 downwards.
AAGTCCCAGGCCAAAAGCCACTCCCGGGAGAACCAGCCCTGCCCCAGGGCGGCCCACCGGCCCGCGGCGGCGGCCAGCACGAAGCCCCCCAACAGAACCGGGAACGCCTTTTTCATTGCACGGCCCCCCGTGCGGTTTCCGCATCCAGGACCTGCCGCAGGAGTTCCGCCAGATCCCGGCTTTGCACGGGCTTCATGAGAAAACCCGAAACCCCCAGCTCGCGGGCCTTGGCCGGGTCCAGGGACTGGCTGTAGCCCGTGCACAGGATCACGGGCAGTTCCGGCCGGACCCCCTGCATGCTTTTGATCAGCTCCACGCCTGTGAGCTTGGGCATGGTCTGGTCCGTGATCACCGCGTCGAACCCGTGCGGGTCGGACATGAAAAGATCCAAGGCGTCAACGCTGGAAGACAGGGCCGTGACTTTGTAGCCCAGGAACTCAAGGACCAGTTTCACGGAGCCGGTGATGCTCTCGTCGTCATCCACGAAAAGCACGTGCTCCTTCCCGCCCGGGAGCCCGGAAAGCACGTCCCCTTTTTGATCCGCAGCCGGTTCGTAGACACGCGGCCAGTAAATTTCAAAAGTGGTGCCCTCGCCGGGGCGACTTTTCACGGAAATGCCGCCGCCGTGGCTCTTCACCACGCCGTAGACCACGGAAAGCCCCATGCCCGAACCCTCGCCGCGGGCCTTGGTGGTGTAGTAGGGCTCAAAGATGCGCTCCATGACCTGGGCTTCCATGCCGCAGCCCGTATCCGTCACGGAAAGGACCACGTAAGGGCCGGGTTCCAGGTCCGGGTCGGGCAAGGGCTGGTTTTCGGAAAACTCCACGTTGGAAAGCGTGACGGACAGCTTGCCCCCGTGCTCCCACATGGCCTGGGAAGCGTTGGTCACCAGGTTCATGATCACCTGATGCACCTGGGTGGCGTCCGCGGAAACCACGCCCGCGTCCGGGTCGATGCTCTCCTGGATCTGGATGGCGGCGGGCAGAACCCCCCGCAAGAGCTTCACCGCCTCGCGGATCACCGGCGCCAGGGGGATGGGCTTGCGTTCCCTGGATGCCTGGCGGGAGAAATCCAGGATCTGGCGCACCAGGTCCTTGGCCCGGTGGGAGGCTTTGAGCACCTGGTCCAGGCACTGGCGGACCTTGCTCGCGTTGCCAAGCTCGAACCGCGCCGCCTCGGTGTAGGCCACGATGCCGGCCAGGATGTTGTTGAAGTCATGCGCGATTCCGCCCGCCAGGGTGCCGATGGCCTTCAACTTCTCCGCCTGCAGCAGCTTCTGCTCCAGGCGTTTTCTCTCGGTGATGTCCTCGCCGATGCCCAAAATGCCCACTACCTTGCCGCTTTCGTCGCGCCGGCTGGTGAGATTCAGCCTCACCCAGATCTTCCTGCCGTCCTTGGCGATCTCGCGCACCTCGCAGGTGAGCTTGCGCTTCTGCCCCAACACCAGGGCGCGGGTTTCTTCGATGACCCGGGCGGTCTGCTCGTCGTCGCCGTAGAGCACGTCGATCTTCTTCTTGCCCACCATCTCCCAGGCCTTGTACCCGAAGATGTTTTCCGCGCCCTTGTTCCAGTACAGGATGTTTCCGGAACGGTCCGTGGAGATGATGGAAATGGACGAAGAGCTTTCCAGGATGCCCCGCAGAAAAACATTGGCGCCCTTGGCCTCCACCTCGGCTTCCTTGCGGTGGACCACCTCGGTTTCCAGTTCGTCCGTGCGGCGCTTGAGTTCTTCGATACGGCGGGAGAGTTCCCGGTGCAGCCCCCGGCGCTCGTAGCCCAGGGCGATCTGGCCCGTCATGATGGACAGCACGTAGGAGTCATGAAGGGTAAACCCCTCTTCCCGGCCGGCCCCGCTCAACACCAGCATGGCCGGCGGTCTGGGGTCCCGGATTACGGGCATGGCCAGGAAATCCGCGTGCTGGATGGAATCCGCAGAAGAAAGCACCCGCGGGGTTCCATGGTCTTGGGCCAAGAAAACCGGCCTGCCGTTCGCTTCCAGGTCCCGGCAAAGCTGCTCCCAGACCCCACCGGGAAGGTCCTTTTTTCCCGCGCCCGGCTCCGAACGGCGGGCCAGGTACTCCAGGCCGCCCCCCTGTGCGGGCGCGCAGACCCATCCGCAGCGCGCGCCGGTGAGCTGAACGGTCTTTTCCAGCAAAAGGGTCAGAAGTCCCGCCTGCTCCTTTTCCCGGCGCACCGCCTCGGCGAACTCCTTGATGGACAGAAGCTCCACCAAACGACGGTTGGCCTCTTCGGTACGCCTCTCCAGGTTTTTCAACAGGTTGCTGATGGAGGAGGATATCTCCCGCAGTTCCTTTTCCTTGGGGTCCAAATCCAGCCGAACGATCTCGCCGCTTTCGATCCGCTGGGTCCACCGGGCGATGGCGGAGACGGTGTCCAGGATCTGGCGCAACAGCAGGAACCCCCCGAGGATCATGACCAGGAGAAAAATCAGGATCATGAAATGGGAGAGGTCAAAAAACGCCTGCTTGCCCCACAGCAGGTAGAACATGCCCGCGGCGGGAATCAGGAACACCAGCGCCTCCACAAGCAGGAGCCGATAGCGGATGCCGCTGCCCTGCGAGATGGTTCCTTTGCCTTTTTGCGGGGTCCCGTTGGTGGTAAAGCTCATGCGAACCCTTTTACGGCCCGAACCGGGTTGGGAAGGGGGGTGAATCGGTCAGGAGGCGGTCGGGGTTTCTATGTTACGGATTCGTTGCCGGACAAAAAATGTATTAGGAAACCGCCCGAAAATCAAGGAGTTTTCTCCCTGAGGCCCCCGGCCACGGCTGCAAAGCGGCCCGCTGGGCGCGCATCTTGCCCAGACAATCTGGACAACGACAATGGTGGATGGTACATTCTTGGGGTGCGGACTGACGCGTCATTCCAGGTCCCGGGCAACCAGCGTGGAAAAGGAGTTTTCATGAGGGAGCATTACGACCTCATCGTGGTGGGGGCGGGACCGGCCGGTGCGGCCGCCGCCGGATTCGCCGCGGCCAGGGGCCTTGGCGTGCTCCTGGTGGACAAGGCCCGGTTCCCCCGGGACAAGGTATGCGGCGACGGCGTGGGCTCCGGCGCCCTTTCGGCCCTGGACCGCCTGGGCGCGACCCCTGCCGTGGAGGCGCTCAACCCCTGGCGCATAGACTCCTTGTTGGTCTCCTCGCCGGACCGCACGGAAATGGTGGGCCGCGACCCGGGCGTGGCGGGCAAGCGCGGTTATGGCTACGTCATCCCCCGGAAGAGGCTGGACCAGGCCCTGTTCAAGCACGTTGCAGCCCGGGCCGGTGTGGACACGGTCCTGGGGTTTTCGTTCAAGGATTTTCTGCGTGTCAGGGGCCGCATATCCGGGGTGCGGGGTACGATAGACGGCGCGGACACGGCTTTTTCCGGCGCATACATCGTGGGCGCGGACGGCGCGCACTCGGCCGTGGCCAAAAGGCTTGGCCTGTACAACAGCGACCGCCGCCACCGCGTCATGGCCGCCCGGGCCTACTTCACCGGCGTAAAGGGCCTGACCTCCCAGGTGGAATTCCACTACGAGGAAGCCATCCTCCCGGGCTACGGCTGGATTTTCCCAACAGGCCCGGACACGGCCAACGTGGGGGTGGGCGTGGCCTCCCGGTTCAAGGAGCAGAAGGACTTAACGCGCCTGTTCGAAATTTTCGTCGAGAACAACCCCTCGGCCAGGGAAAAGCTCTCCGGCGCATCCATGGTCAAGGGCAGCTTCCGCGGCTGGCCCATCGCCACGGGGTCGTTCGCAGGCCCCCGGGGCAAGGGCAACGTACTTCTGGCGGGCGACGCGGCCTCCCTGGTGGACTCGGTTTCCGGCGAGGGAATCTACTACGCGGTGAAAAGCGGGGAGTTCGCGGCAAAGGCCGTGGCGGGGGCGGTGCGCGACAAGACCGGCGCAACCAGCGCCCTGACCGCCTACGAACGGATGCGCACCCGGGCCTTCAACTGGACCGAGTTTGTTCCCGGGTACTTTCTCCAGTCCTTCATGAACAACCGCACCTTGGTCAACCTGGCTGTGCGCATGGCCGCCAAAGACCCCCGGAAGGCCAACGCCATCGCTGGAGCGCTCGCCCACAGCGTGCCCAAGAGCAAGCTTCTTGTTCAATGGTTTAAAGCCGCTTAGCCCGAATCATTCATGAAAAATTTCGCCGAATAAAATATTTATCCCGGATTATTCATGAGCAATTTTGCCCGAGATCGAATTTTTCTTTATTTTCAATCCGTTGGAGCTGTT
>JAFDHW010000301.1 GCA_019308705.1 Deltaproteobacteria bacterium | reverse complement strand
CACGGAAATCAGGCTTCGTGAATAATCCGGGTTAGAAGTGTTAATGGTGATGGATGACCGGGAAATACGCTCCGCTTTTTTTGAAGGAATGTTGCCTTTGGCGGAATTTTTCACCCTTCGGGCTCGTGAACAATCCGGGCTGAGAAAAGGAAACCGGGCTGGTTTGGGCGGAGGCTTTCAGCGGGATGAAAACAAGGAGGGGAGGGCCTGCCCGCGGCACGGACGGGGCCCTCCCCGCTACTTTTTCTACGTCACGTCCTGGTGGTATTCCTGCAGGCTCTTGACCGGGGTCTGCGGCTTTTCCCGCACCGCGGCGATGCCCCTGGCCGCGGCGATGGCCGCGGCGGTGGTGGTGATGTAGGGGACCTTGTATTTGATGGCCGCCTTGCGGATGTAGGAGTCGTCGTGCTGGGAAAGGCGGCCCGAGGGCGTGTTCACCACCAGCTGGATCTCCTGGTTCTTGATGGCGTCCACGATGTTGGGCCGGCCCTCGTAGACCTTGCGGATGGCCTTGGCGTGCACCCCGCGGCTTTCCAGGAACTTTCGGGTGCCTTCCGTGGCGAGCAAGGTGAAGCCCAGCTCGGAGAGCTTTTTGGCCACTTCCAGGGCCTCGGGCTTGTCCGGGTCGGACACGGTGATGAGCACGGTGCCGGACTCGGGCAGACGCTGGCCCGCTGCATCCTGGGCCTTGAAGTAGGCCAAGCCGAAGCTTTCCGCCATGCCCAGCACTTCGCCCGTGGAGCGCATCTCCGGCCCCAGCACCGGGTCCACTTCCGGGAACATGTTGAAGGGGAACACCGCCTCCTTGACGCCGTAGTGGGGCACCACCCGATCCTTCAAGCCCAGGTCCGCCAAAGACTCGCCGATCATGATGCGGGTGGCCATCCGGGCCATGGACACGTTGCACACCTTGGAAACCAGGGGCACGGTGCGGGAGGCCCTGGGGTTCGCTTCCAGCACGTAGACCACGTCCTCGTGGATGGCGTACTGGATGTTCATGAGCCCCTTCACCTTCAACGCCTGGGCGATCTTCTTGGTGGTTTCCCGGATGGTTTCCTGGTGGCGGGCGGAAATGGAGATGGGCGGGATCACGCACGCGGAATCGCCCGAATGCACGCCGGCAAGCTCGATGTGCTCCATGATGGCGGGCACGAACACCTCCTTGCCGTCGGCCAAAGCGTCCGCCTCGGCCTCGATGGCGTGGGGCAGGAACTTGTCGATCAGGATGGGCCGCTTCTCGGAAACGTCCACCGCGGCCTCCATGTAATGGGCCAGCATGTCGTCGTCGTGCACCACCTCCATGGCCCGGCCGCCCAAAACGTAGCTGGGCCGCACCATGAGGGGATAGCCCAGCCGCTTGGCCACCTCCCGGGCCTCGGCCAGGTTCGAGGCCATGTCCGCCTCGGGCATGGGCACGGAAAGTTCCGCCATCATCTTGCGGAACCGGTCCCGGTCCTCGGCCAGGTCGATGGCCTCGGGCGCGGTGCCCAGGATGGGCACTCCGGCCTCCTCCAGCTCCCGGGCGATGTTTAACGGCGTCTGTCCGCCGAACTGCACCACCACGCCGATGGGCTTCTCCTTTTCGTAGATGGACAGCACGTCCTCCACGGTCAAGGGCTCGAAGTACAGCCGGTCTGCGGTGTCGTAGTCCGTGGACACCGTCTCGGGGTTGCAGTTCACCATGATGGTGGAATACCCCGCGTCGCGAAGCGCAAAGGCCGCGTGCACGCAGCAGTAGTCGAACTCGATGCCCTGGCCGATGCGGTTCGGCCCGCCGCCCAGGACCATGATCTTCTTGCCCTCGGCCGGGGGAACCCGGTCGGGCGCGTTGTAGGTGGAGTAGTAGTAGGCCGCGTTCTCCACGCCGGACACGGGCACGGGCTCCCAGGCTTCGGCGACGCCCAGGGCCAGGCGCCGGGTCCGCACTTCCTTTTCCTCCAGGCCGGAAAGCCTGGCCAGGTAGCGGTCGGAAAACCCGTCCTTCTTGGCCCGGGTCAAAAGCTCGCCGTCCAGCCCCGCGCCCGCGGCCAGGATTTCCTCCTCTATGTCCACCAGCTCCTTCATCTGCTCCAGGAACCCGGTCTTGATGTAGGTCTTTTCGTGGAGCTCCCCGATGTCCGCGCCCTTTCTCAGGGCCTCGTAGAGCAGAAACTGCCGCTCGGAGGTGGGGCGGGAGAGAAGCTCCATGAGCTCCTCCAAGGATTTTTCGTGGAAGTCCTTGGCGAACCCCAGCCCGTAGCGGCCCGTCTCCAGGGAGCGGATGGCTTTGTGCAGCGCCTCCTTGTAGGTCTTGCCGATGGACATGACCTCTCCCACGGCGCGCATCTGGGTGCCCAACTCGTCCTTGGCCCCGGGGAACTTCTCGAACCCCCACCGGGCGAACTTCACCACCACGTAGTCGCCGGAGGGGGTGTACTTGTCCAGGGTGCCGTCGCGCCAGTAGGGGATTTCGTCCAGGGTGAGCCCCGCGGCCAGGAGGCTGGACACATACGCGATGGGAAACCCGGTGGCCTTGGAGGCCAACGCCGAGGACCGGCTGGTGCGGGGGTTGATCTCGATGACCACCACCCGGCCGGTTTGCGGGTCGTGGGCGAACTGCACGTTGGTGCCGCCGATGACCTCGATGGCCCGCACGATGTCGTAGGAGTACTTCTGCAGGCGCTCCATAAGTTCCCGGGAGATGGTCAGCATGGGCGCGGTGCAAAAGGAGTCGCCGGTGTGCACGCCCATGGCGTCCACGTTCTCGATGAAGCACACGGTGATGCAGTGGTCGTTGGCGTCGCGCACCACCTCCAGCTCCAGTTCCTCCCAGCCCAGGACGGACTCCTCGATCAAAACCTGGCCCACCAGGCTGGCGGAGAGCCCCCGGGAGGCGATGAGTTCCAGCTCCTCCCGGTTGAACACCATCCCGCCGCCCGTGCCGCCCATGGTGTAGGCGGGCCGCACCACCACGGGGTAGCCCAGGTCCCTGGCGATGGAAAGCGCCTCGTCCACCGAGGTGGCCACGCGGCTTTTGGGCATCTCGATGCCCAGGCGCTCCATGGTTTCCTTGAAGGCGTCCCGGTCCTCGCCCCGGCGGATGGCGTCTTCCTGCACGCCGATGATCTTGACCCCGTGTTTCTTCAGAATGCCCAGCCGGGCCAGCTCCGAGGAGAGGTTCAGCCCGTTCTGGCCGCCCAGGTTGGGCAAAATGGCGTCGGGCTTTTCCTTTTCGATGATCCGGGTGAGGGACTCCACGTTCAGCGGCTCGATGTAGGTGAAGTCCGCCATGCCCGGGTCGGTCATGATGGTGGCGGGGTTGGAGTTCACCAGCACGATCTCATAGCCCACCCGGCGGAGCGCCTTGCAGGCCTGGGTGCCGGAATAGTCGAACTCGCAGGCTTGGCCGATGATGATGGGGCCGGAACCGATGATAAGCACTTTGTGGATGTCGTCCCGTTTGGGCATGGAAAATCGCTCCTGGGCCGGGATGTCCCCGGCGCGTGACGAAAGGGTTTCGTTGTTCCTTATCCCGGATTATTCACGGGTTCGATTCGCGCGAGAGCAAGGAAGGAGGAGGGAAGCTGTACTTTTGTACCGCGACCGCCTCCTGACGCAGCTATCGCGTGAATCGGGCTCGCC
>JAFDHW010000300.1 GCA_019308705.1 Deltaproteobacteria bacterium | reverse complement strand
TGCGGCCGATGCACGGCCGTGTGCCCGGTGAACGCCATCGAACCCGCGGTGTTCAGAAAGCACGTGGTCACCACCGGCCTTGAACCGGACGCCGCGCCCGGCAGGGTGCACCAGGTTTTCCACGGTATCCGCCAGCGCACGGACCCGGCTTACGCCTGCGTGGGGTGCGCCACCTGCACGCTGGTGTGTCCCAACGACTGCATCATGCCCGTGCGGTCCGACGAGGCGGACAAGCTCAAGTTCCACGTGAACAAGGGTGGAACCCCCCGCCGCCGGGGCGGCAGAAGGAACGTCCCCGCCGGGATCCTGGACCGCGTCAAGTTCACCCGCATCTCCATGCTCACGGACCCGGCCCTGGACGCCGGGCGCCATGAGTTCGAGCTCACCACGCTCCTTGGCCGGGTGCTGCCGCCGGAGGAGAACCTGCGGCTCTTGAAGGAAAACGGCTGGACCCCGCCCGTGCGGGAAATCTATCCCCTGATCATCGGGTCCATGAGCTTCGGCGCGCTCTCCCCCACCATGTGGGAGGGCCTGCAGATGGGTGTGGCCTACCTCAACGAGGAGCTCGGCATGCCCGTGCGCATGGCCACGGGCGAGGGCGGGTGCCCCCCCCGGCTTTTGCGCTCGCGGTTCCTCAAGTACACCATCCTGCAAATCGCCTCGGGCTATTTCGGGTGGGACGAGATCATCCACGCCCTGCCGGAGATGAAGGAAGACCCCTGCGCCGTGGAGATCAAGTACGGCCAAGGGGCCAAGCCCGGCGACGGCGGGCTTTTGATGTGGCACAAGGTGAACCGGCTCATCGCGGCCATCCGCGGTGTGCCCGAGGGCGTGAGCCTGCCCAGCCCGCCCACGCACCAGACCAAGTACTCCATCGAGGAGGCCGTGGCCAAGATGATCCAGTCCATGTACATGGCCTGGGGCTTCAGGGTGCCCGTGTACCCCAAGATTTCCGGCACCTCCACGGCCCTGGCGGTGCTGAACAACCTGGCCAGGAACCCCTATGCCGGCGGCCTGGCCATCGACGGCGAGGACGGCGGCACGGGCGCGGCCTACAACGTGTCCATGAACCACATGGGCCACCCCATCGCCTCCAACGTGCGGGACTGCTACCTGAACCTGGCGCGCTTGGGCAAGCAGAACGAGCTGCCCATCATCGCCGGCGGCGGGGTGGGCAAGAACGGCAACCTGGCGGCCAACGCCGCGGCCTTGATCATGCTGGGGGCTTCCGCCGTTCAGGTAGGCAGGTACGTCATGCAGGCCGCGGCCGGCTGCGTGGGTTCGGAGACGGACCGGTGCAACATCTGCAACCTTGGCCTGTGCCCCAAGGGCATCACCTCCCAGGACCCCCGCCTTTACCGCAGGCTGGACCCGGAAAAGGTGGCCGAGCGGGTGGTGGACATCTATCTCGCCTTCGACATGGAGCTAAAGAAGATCGTTGCCCCGTTGGGCCGGTCCACCTCCCTGCCCATCGGCATGTCCGACGCCCTGGGCATCGACGATTACGACGCCGCCGAGCGGCTCTCTATCGGTTACGTAGTGTAGGGAAAAAGCATGGAAGCGGAACAGGAAGGATTCGTCATACAAGGAGTAGTGGACGGCGAGCGGGTGGACTCCCGCCGGCTGGAGGAAGACATCCAGCGGGCCGTGCAAAGCGGCTGCAGGAACCTTCTGGTGCAGGCTTTCGGCCACCACGGCATCGGCGGCCGCCTGTGGGCCGCGGGCGACAGCCCTGTTTTCGTACGCGTCCAGGGGCCGCTCGGCCAGCGGGTGGGGGCCATGGGGTTTCCCAACACCCGCATCGTGGTGGAGGGTCCCGCCTCGGACGACGTGGGCTGGCTGAACGCAGGGGCCGCCATCACCGTCCTGGGCGACGTCTCCAACGGCTGCGCCAACGCCATGGCCCAGGGCAGGGTGTACGTGGCCGGCAACGCGGGCGCCCGGGCCATGACCATGACCAAGCAGAACCCGCGCTTCGACCCGCCCGAACTGTGGGTGCTGGGATCGGTGGGGGACTACTTCGCCGAGTTCATGGCCGGCGGCATCGCCGTGGTGTGCGGCCACAAGCCCCAGGATCCGGAAAACATCCTGGGCTACCGTCCCTGCGTGGGCATGGTGGGCGGAAAGATTTTCTTCCGCGGCCCCGTGCGCGGATTCTCCCAGGCCGATGCCATGGAGGTCCCCGTCTCGGACGCGGACTGGGACTGGCTGTCCTCGGGCCTGAAGACCTACCTTGAGGAGATCGGCCGTCCGGAGCTTTACGGCCAACTGGCCGTCCGCGGCCAGTGGCGGCTCATCCGGGCCCGCACGCCCGCGGAAAAGAAGGACGCGCCCCGCCGGCCCATGGCCTCGTTCTACGAGCGGGTGTGGGAAGCCGAACTGGGCGCGGGCGGACTGCTGGGCGACCTCCTCGCCGCGGAGCGCGGGTCCATCGACGTAGTGGCCACGGGAAAGTGGCGCAGGTTCGTGCCCGTGTGGGAAAACAAGAAATACCTGCCCCCGTGTCAGGAGGCCTGCCCCGCGGGCATCCCCGTGGCCGAGCGCTGGCGGCTGGTGCGCGAGGGACGGGTGGACGAGGCCGTGGACTTGGCCCTGGCCTACACGCCCTTTCCCGCCGCGGTGTGCGGCTATTTGTGCCCCAACCTGTGCATGCAGGCCTGCTCCCGCGCGGCCGGGGGCATGGCCCCGGTGGACGTGACCGTGCTGGGCCGAGCCTCCATGGACGCCGCCATCCCCAAGCCGCCGCCCGTCACGGGCAAGTCCGTGGCCGTGATCGGCGGCGGGCCCGCGGGCATCTCCACGGCCTGGCAGCTCCGGCTGGCCGGTCACCGCGCCGTGGTCTACGACCTGGAACAAACCCTGGGCGGCAAGATGTCCTCGGTCATCCCCGCCTCCCGCATCCCGCCGGAGGTGCTGGATGCCGAACTCAGACGCGCCTCCCGGATCCTGGAACACGTGTATTTGCAGGAGGAACTGGGACCGGAAGACATAAAGCGCCTTTCTACGGACTACGACTTCGTGGTCATCGCGTCCGGGGCCGGGAAGCCCCGCACCCTTCCCGTGCCCGGCGCGGACAGGGCGCAGACCGCCCTGGATGTTCTCCGCGCCGCCCGCCAGGGCGCGGCAAAGATAGGCAGGCGCGTGGTCATCATCGGCGCGGGCAACGTGGGCTGCGACGTGGCCACCGAGGCCGCCCGCCTGGGAGCCGAGGACATCACCCTGGTGGACATCCAGAAGCCCGCTTCCTTCGGCAAGGAGCGCGAGCATGCCGAAGCCGCGGGCGCCAGGTTCGTGTGGCCCAAGTTTGCCGAGGCGATCACCGAAGAAGGTGTGCGATTCAAGGACGGCGAAACCCTGCCCGCGGACACGGTGGTCCTGGCCCTGGGCGACGCCCCGGACCTGTCCTTTCTGCCGGAGTCCGTGGAAACGGAGCGTGGGTTCGTGAAGGTGGACGACGACTACGCCACCACGGACCCCAGGGTGTTCGCCGTCGGCGACGTCGTGCGCCCCGGGCTTCTCGCCGACGCCATCGGCGCGGGAAGAAAGGCCGCGGCGGCCATCTCCCGCCGGGCCGCCGGGCAACAGGCCGTGGACCAGGCCCTGCCCTCCTTTGACCCCGACCGGGTCAAGCT
>JAFDHW010000006.1 GCA_019308705.1 Deltaproteobacteria bacterium | reverse complement strand
AAGGAAGCGGCCAGGCAGTACCTGGCCGTGGAGTACATCCGCGAAAACATGCCCGCCGCAGACAGCGTGTCCTCCATGACCGCCGCCAAGGCTTCGGCCTTGGCCGACACCCTGTCCACCTACGCCAACAAGGTTGAAATCGTGGACATCAAGGGCCGGGGCAAGAAAAAGGACACCATCGCCCGGGTCGAGGTGGCCGTGGACGGCGGCCCGCCCCCGGACGGCGAAGAAGTCCGCTACCTGTACATGGAAAAGGCGCCCTTCGGCGGCGGCTGGCGGGTCAAAGGAGACGCGTCGGCCCTGGTGTGGCACCTGCGCCTGTGGTGATTCCGGCCGGATCGATCCCGGCATAGAAAGAAGCCCGCCCCATGCTGCAACTCGAAGAACCCGCCTTCGTGGCCCAGGCGCGGCTGTGCGCCAAGGAACCCTTTCCCCCTTCCTGGTCCACCATGGAGGAGCTTTGCGCCGCCGCGGACCGCTGGATGGCCCGCCTCATCGAGGAGCGCAGCGCCGAGGCCGCCCGCCGGGGGGGCCTGGTTTACCTGGTGGACGCCATAGACCGCGCCGCGCGCACGAACAAGCCGGAAAACCTGGACAAGCCCGAGGTGCCCGCCAAAAAGAAGCAGAGCATCGTCCAGGGCCTGCACCGCCTGAACCAGGCCTATTTTTCCTACCACCGGTTCGTGCGCATCCTGGCGCCCGTGGTGCGGGAGGTGCACGCGAGGACCGGCCGGGCCGCGCGGGTCCTGGAGCTGGCCTCCGGCTCCGGCGAGTTCACCCTGGCCCTGGCCCGGCTGGCGGCCAAAAAGAAACTTCCCCTGTCCATCACGGGCAGCGACTACATCCCCGAATACGTAGCCGAGGGGAACCGCCGGGCGAAAAAGCAGGGCCTTGCCGTGGCCTTCCGGGAGGTCAACGCCTTTGCCATGGAAGGCGCGGTTTCCCCGGGCGAGTTCGACGTGGTGTTCGTCTCCCAGAGCATCCACCACTTTTCCCCGGGCCAGCTGGCCATGATGATCGCCCAGTCCTCGACCGCGGCCACCACCGCCTTCGTGGGGGTGGACGGGTACCGCAGCCTGCCGCTTTTGGGCATCCTCCCCGTAGTGGCCGCGGCGTACATGCGGCCCGCGGGCGTCCACGACGCCTGGGTCACGGCCCGAAAACTCTACACCCAGCAGGAACTCGCCCTCGCGGCAAAGATTGCCGTACCCGGCGCCCCGGTCCTGGTGACCCGCTCGGGTCCCTTTCACAGCGTGCTTTCGGTCCGTTTCGACCTGGCCTGCCGGGAAGTTATAAGGGGCCAGAATCCTTGAAATAATGGAAAAAAAGGCTTAGTTAGTTTCATGCCGATCATTAGCGGGCGGATGCGCCCACCCAAGTAATGGGCAATAAAAAAAGGAGTCTTGTAAATGATCAAAGTCATGATTTTCATAGACGGTTCCTGGCTGTACAGAAGCACCCCCGCCCTGGGAGCCCGTTTCGGCAAACCGGAATTCCGCATTGACTACGGCAAGCTTCCCCGCGTGCTCGCGGCCCGGGTGGCCGAGGCCACCGGGCTCGGCCCCAAGGACGTGGACGTGGTGCGCACCACGCTTTTCGCCTCCAAGCCCGTGAACTACAATCCCCGCGACGAAGAACTGGTGGCCAAGCAAATGTCCTTTTTCAACATGCTGGCCGAGGACTACCACTACGAGACGGAACTCTATGACATCAACTTCCGGGGCAGCCGGGTCAAGCCGGAAAGCAGCCGGGAGGAACCCTTCCGGCCCACGGAAAAGTGCGTGGACGTGGCGCTGGCCTCGGCCATGCTCTACTACGCCGCCATCCCCAACGCCTACGACATCGCGCTCGCCGTGGTGGGCGACCGCGACTACATCCCCGCGCTTCGCACCATCCGCCGCCTGGGCCGGCGCGTGGCCATCGCCACGGTGGAGGAAAACTGCGCCCGGGAATACAAGGACCCTGTGGACCGCCTGGGTGTGCGCGACTTCGACACCATCCTTCTGGGCGACCTTTTGGACGAACTGGAGCTGGTGTACGAGCCCCAGTGGCAGACCTGCGAGTCCGAGCTCCACGAGGGCGACCCCCTGGTCCTGGACTCCTACCGCCCCCGCAAGGGCGAAAAGTTCTTCTGCGACGCCTGCCGCAGGAAGTTCCGGGAGCAGAAGGATGCGGCCCTGGAGGAAGCCGGGCTTTTGGACAACGCGCCCGCGGCCATCGTGGACGAGCAGCCCAAGCCCGGCAACGGAAACGGCTGCCACACCGGCGCGGTGAAGCACCTGGTGGAAGGCAAGGCCTACGGGTTCATCGCCGGGGAAAACGGCCACGACTACTTCTTCCACGCCACGGACCTGGAAAGCCCCCTGGTGTGGAACGACATGCGGGTGGGCATGCGGCTGGACTTCGAGGTGAAAAAGGAGCCCACCGTGGACCGCGCCGGGGCCGCGGGAAACATCCGCATCCACGGCTCCTTGTGAGGATCCCGCCCCGGGAAGGAGGGCCCCTTCCCGGGGAAACCTTCATTTTCCCCTAAACAATCCCGCCCGTTTTCCGGTATAATCGGTCAATCCTTCTGCCGCCGGGTCGCGCCCGGCGCTCGGAAAACGCCCGCTTTCCGCCCTTTTGCCACACGGGGGTCGCCATGGATTACGTGTCCTGGCTCAAGACAAACTGCCCCAAGAAAATCACCACGGCCCGGGAGGCCATACGGAACATCCGGCCCGGCTCCCGGGTGTTCATCGGCACGGGCTGCGGCGAACCCCAGCACCTGATCCACGCCCTCATGGCGGAAAAGACGCTCACCGACATCCAGATCTACCAGATGCTCGGGTTCACCCTGGCGGACTACGTGGACGATCCGGACTTTCTCCGCCGCTACAGCTTAAAGCTTTTCTTCATCTCCGAAAAGATGCGCAAGGCCGCGTTCGAGGGCAAGATCGACTACCTGCCCGCCTACCTTTCCCAGATCCCCAAGCTGTTCTCCAGCCAGCGCATCGGCCTGGACGTGGCGCTCATCCAGGTGTCGCCGCCGGACCGGTTCGGATACTGCTCCCTGGGCGTGTCCGTGGACGTGACCCGCTCGGGCGCGGAAAACGCCAAGTACGTGGTGGCCCAGGTGAACCCCCGCATGCCCCGCACCTGGGGAGACAGCTTCGTGCACGTGAACGACATAGACTGCATCGTGCTCCACGAGGAGCCCCTGGTGGAGTATCTGCCCGTGGTCACGGACGAGGAGTGCGCCCGGAGGATCGGCCTGTACGTGTCCGAGCTGGTGGAGGACTGCGCCACCCTCCAGGTGGGCTTCGGCCAACTGCCCTACGCAGTCTTGAAGTACCTGGACCACAAGAAGGACCTGGGCATCCACACCCAGATGATCACCGACGGGTTTTTGCCGCTCATCGAAGCCGGGGTCATCACCAACAAAAAAAAGACCTTGCTGCCCGGCCGCATCGTGGCCTCTTTGTGCATGGGCACCCAGGCGCTGTACGACCACGTGGACAACAACCCGCTCTACTACTTCCGCAGTTCCGAGTTCGTGAACGACCCCACGGTCATCGCCAGAAACGACGGGCTCATTTCCATCTCGTCGGCCCTGGAAGTGGATTTGACCGGCCAGGTGTGCTCGGATTCCACGGGCTACATCTTCTATTCGGGCATCGGCGACCAGGTGGATTTTTTACGCGGCTCGGCCATGAGCAAGGGCGGGTTTTCCATCATCGCGCTGCCCTCCACGGCCAAGGGCGGCACGGTCTCGCGCATCGTGCCCCACCTTTCCGTAGGCGCGGGCGTGGCCACCACCCGCGGCGACGTGAACTTCGTGGTCACGGAATACGGCATCGCCGAGCTCCAGGGCCAGAGCATCTACCAGCGGGTCATCGAGCTGGCCCAGATCGCCCACCCCAACTTCCGCTCCGAGCTGGTGAACGAGGCCAAGCGCCGGCGCTACATCTTCTCCGACCAGCTGCCGCCGCCCGAGGACGACCTCATCTTTCTGGAGAACTACAAGACCAGCCTGTGCCTGAAAAACGGCAAGACCGTGGAATTCCGGCCCCTTTTGCCCTCGGACGAGATCGCCTACCGCGACTTCTTCTACTCCCTCGAGGAAGACACCATCTACTACCGGTTCTTCCACAACCAGCGCACGTTTTCCCACGAGATGGTGCAGAAGCACTGGGCCGCGGTGGACTACCGCAGGAACATGTCCCTGGTGGGCCTGGGGCCAAAGGGCGGCTACAAAGAGATCGTGGCCATCGGCTCCTACGCCGAGGGAGAGAACGGCCTGGCCGAGGTGGCCTTTGTCACCCGGGAAAACTACCAGCGCCTGGGCATCTGCTCCTACTTGCTCAAATCCCTGGAAAAGATCGCCCGGGAAAACGGCTACACCGGGTTCGCCGCCACCGTCCTGCCGGACAACGTGCCCATGCTCAAGGTCTTCGAGAAGCACTATCCCCATCTTACCTCCCGCCGCGAGCCCGGGGGCGAGCTGTACCTGGAGATGCCCTTTCCCGACAAGGCGTCCGCCAGGTCCTGAATCCCGCCTTTACGCCCTGCTTTTATGCCTTACGTTCCAGTAGTCCCACCTTCCGGGAAGATGGCGGGGAACCGGGGGACCACATGGCAAGATCCTTCCTTCTGGCGGCCGTAGCCGTTGTGGCCCTGTCCCTGGCGGTGGGCTGCGCCGCGAAAAACACCGGCTACCTGGACCGGGACATGGAAGCGGCCGAAATGTTCGAGGAACGAAACGTCCTTAACGGCTACACCTATTACTACACCGGCTCCTCGGTCGACCCCGAAGCCATCATCGCCATCAAGGACGAATGGAGGCTGAAGACCCGCCTGTGGAAGAAGGTCTCCCCCATGACCGAAAAGCAGCTGGACCGCTGGCTCGACAACATGAACCGCAACATCAGGCGCGCCGTATTCAACAAGGGAGCCGTCATCCGCGGGCCCCAAGGCGAGCAAATCGGCCTATGGTACTCCTCCTACAACTGGACCTCCATAATCGCCGATCCCGGGGAAAAGACCGTGATGGTGGACCCGCCCTCCGAGGGCGACCCCCGGTACAACCGGTTCGGCGGCTTCGGCGCCCGGATCCGCAACTGACGCCCAAATACAGCTTCACCCTGCCTTCCTTGCTCTCGCGCAAATCGGGCTCGTGAATAACCCGGGCAAGAAGACTTCCCGCACCACCTGCCTTGTCCCGGTGTCCCCTCCTGGTTTCAGCGGTCCCCTTCTCCTGCGCGGCGGCCCCACGTCATGCCCCTGGACGAGGGCGCGGACGCCCACAGGGACGGGAAAACATGATGGAAAAGGGTTCCAACAAAAAAGGGAGGGCCCGAAGGCCCTCCCCGGAGATATCCGCCGTGGCGGCTGCTATAGGAGGAAAGGCACCATCAGCAGGGCGACCACGTTCAGTATCTTGATCATGGGGTTCACGGCGGGGCCGGCGGTGTCCTTGTACGGATCGCCGACGGTGTCGCCGGTGACGGCCGCCTTGTGGGCGTCGGAACCCTTGCCGCCCAGATGGCCGTCCTCAATGTACTTCTTGGCGTTATCCCACGCGGCGCCGCCCGTGGTCATGGAAATGGCCACGAAAAGCCCGGTGATGATGGAGCCGATGAGCAGGCCGCCCAGGGCCACCTTGCCCAGGAGCAGGCCCACCAGGATGGGGGCGACGACGGGCAGGAGCGCCGGGACCATCATCTCCTTTAAGGCGAAGGAGGTCACGATGTCCACGCAGGCCGCGTAATCCGGCCGGCCGGTGCCTTCCATGATGCCCGGGATCTCCCTGAACTGGCGGCGGACTTCCTCGACCACCGCGCCGCCCGCGCGTCCCACGGCGTTCATGGCCATGGAGGCGAACAGGTAGGGCAAAAGGCCGCCGATGAACAGGCCCACGATGACGCTGACGTTGGACAGGTCAAAGTTGATGACCTGGATACTGCTGGGGTCTTTGAGGACCTCTTTCATGCCGCCGGCGGCCTGGATGGGGAACTCGTAGAGGTAGCTGGCGAACAGCACCAGGGCGGCCAGGCCGGCGGAGCCGATGGCGTAGCCCTTGGTGACGGCCTTGGTGGTGTTGCCCACCGCGTCCAGGGGGTCGGTGACGGCCCGGACGCTCTCATCGAGATCGGCCATTTCGGCGATGCCGCCGGCGTTGTCGGTGATGGGGCCGTAGGCGTCCACCGCGATGACCATGCCGGTCATGGAGAGCATGGCCATGGCGGCCATGGCGATGCCGTAGAGGCCGACAAAGTAGTAGGACACGCCCATGGCCAGGCAGATGGCCAGCACCGGGGCGGCGGTGGCCTGCATGGAAACGGCCAACCCGGCGATGATGTTGGTGCCGTGGCCGGTCACCGAGGCGTTGGCCACCCTCTTCACCGGACCGTAGACGCCGGTGTAGTACTCCGTGATGATCACGATGAGCACGGTGAGCACCAAGCCAACCAGGGCGGCGTAAAAGACGTTGATGGGGGGAATGCCGCCGGCTACGCCCGGAATCGGGGAAGTGGCCGCATCAAATCCCGCCATGATCTTGGGAATGACGAAGTAAAAGGCAATGGCGCCCAGGATGGCCGCGCCGAACATGCCCTTGTACAGGGCGCCCATGATGTACTCGGAGCCCGAACCCAGGCGCACGAAGAACACCGCGATGGCGGAGGCCACGATGGAGATGGCGCCGAGCACCAGGGGCAGCTGGGTGGCCATTTCAAACTTGGGGAAGAACAGGTGGCCCAACAGCATGGCGGCCACGGCGGTCACGGCGTAGGTCTCGAACAGGTCGGCGGCCATGCCGGCGCAGTCGCCCACGTTGTCGCCCACGTTGTCCGCGATGACCGCGGGGTTTCTCGGGTCATCCTCGGGAATCCCGGCTTCGACCTTGCCCACCAGGTCCGCACCCACGTCGGCGCCCTTGGTGAAGATGCCGCCGCCCAGACGGGCGAAGATGGAGATCAAGGATCCGCCGAAGCCCAGGGCGACCAGGGCCATGATGTCATGGGTGACCGCGTAGAAACCGGCCACGGCGGTGAGCGCCAGGGAGGCCACCATCATGCCGGTGACCGATCCGCCCTTGAAGGCCAGGGACAAGCCGGGGCCAAGCCCCTTTTTGGCGGCCTCGGCCACGCGCACGTTGGCCACCACCGACACCCGCATGCCTACGTAGCCGGCCAGGTAGGAAGCCGTAGCGCCGATGGCGAAGCCGATGGGGTACATGAAGTTCCAGGTCTTGGAACTCGCCGCGGCGATGAGCATGATGATGACGATGGCGATGCCCACCAGCACCACGCTCTTGAGCTGCCGGTTCAGGTAGGCGATGGCACCTTCCTTCACCGCGCCCGCGATCTCCTGCATCTTGGCGTCGCCGGCGGGAGCGCGGTTCACCACCATGGAGATGACGATCGCGAACACCACGCCCAGGATGCCCACCAGGGTGCAGTACAGCGGTACGTTTTGCATGAACTGTTCAAACATTCTCATCCTCCCTTTGGCAAAGTATCCGGGCCGCTGTTTCCCCTCAAAGGCGGGCTCTCGGCCCTAAGCGTCCCGGTTCTGGACCTGTATGTTGTTGAAGCGGTTCATCGCCTCGTCCATTCCCTGAAGGAGAACCGTCCGGACCGCTTCCGCCCCCAGGTCCCACAAGGCTTCGGCGGCCTGCAACTCGTAATCGTCAAACGGTGAAAGGACGTGGCCGGTCATCGTCTCCCCGGGCTTTGGCCGGCCGATCCCCATCCGCAGACGGGGAAACCGGCCGTGGCCCAGCCACTTTATGATCGACCGCAGTCCGTTGTGTCCTCCATCCCCTCCTTTCCGCTTTAGCCGTATTCGTCCGAAGGGGAGATCCACATCGTCGTGGACGACCAGGATCCGGTCCCCCGAAAGTCCCATGTGCTCGGCCAGGGCGCTTGCAGCCCGGCCGCTTTCGTTCATGAAGGTTTGGGGCTTGGCCACGGCCGCGGACACCCCGTCCGCCCGGCCCTCCCCAACCAGGGCGGAAAATGCCGGGCGCCACCGCCGGACACCCAAACGCGGCGCCAGGCGGTCGGCCACCGCGAACCCGGCGTTGTGCCGGGTCTGTTCGTATTCCGGCCCCGGATTGCCCAGGCCAAGCACGAGCCAGTCGCCGGAAATACGCGTCTTTCGGAAAAAGAGGCACGGGGCCAAGGCGCGCCCCTATCCCTCTTCCGTTTCCCCGGCCGCTTCCACGGCCTCGCCGGTTTCCTCCGGAGCTTCGGCCTCCTCGCCTTCCTCTTCCTCGGCGGGGACGGCCTCTTCCTCGGCCCGCGGGGCCACCACCGTCACCACGGTGTAGTCCAGGCTGACGTCCGTGGTCACGCCCTCGGGCAAAGCCACCTCGGAAATGTGGATGGAATCGCCGACCTGAAGGCCCGAGATGTCCACGGTGATCTCCTCGGGAACGGCCATGGGCAGGCAGGAGACTTCCAGCTCCCTGCGCACCACCTGGAGCACGCCGCCGGCCTCCACGCCGGGGGAGACGCCTGTCACGGTAAGAGGCACCGTCAGCGTGATCTCCCGGTCCATGGCCACCTCGTAGAAGTCCGCGTGAAGCACCTTCCTGGACACCGGGTGGCGCTGGATCTCCTTGACCATGGCCATGCGCTTGCCGTCCTCGCCCTCGATGGCGAGGTTGATCATGGCCTGGCCGCCGCGTTCGCGCAACACCATGTCCAGGTCGTGCAAGGCCACGGTCAGGGGGGCGGGTTCCTTGCCCGGGCCGTAGATCACGGCGGGGACCATGCCTTCCCGCCGCAGGACCCGGGCCGGGCCATTGCCGGTTTTGGCTCTCGGTTTCGCTTTTAATTCAATGGCTTCCAAAAGGTATTCCTCCTGTCCGGCATGTTCCGGTTTTTTTACACGAAAAGCGAGCTGACCGAATCGCCCCGGTAGGAGCGGATGATGGCCTCCCCCACCAGGGAAGCGATGGACAGCACGCGGATCTTGTCGAGTTTCTTGGCCGCCCCGTTCAGAGGAATGGTGTCCGTGACCACCAGCGTCTTGATGGCGGAGTCGCGGATGCGTTCCACGGCCGGGCCCGAAAGCACCGGGTGGGACACGTAGGCGTGCACTTCCTCGGCCCCCCGCTCGGTGAGGGCGGCGGCGGCCTGGGTGAGGGTTCCCGCGGTGTCCGCCATGTCGTCCAAAAGGATGGCCACCTTGCCCTTGACGTCGCCGATGACGTTCATGGCCTCGGCCTCGTTGGGCTTGAGGCGTCTTTTGTCCACGATGGCCAGCTCGGCGTGGACGCGCTTGGCGAACGCCCTGGCCCGCTCCACACCGCCGGCGTCGGGGCTCACGATGACGAGCTTTTTGCCCACGAAGGACTCCCGCATGTCGTCCAAGAGCACCGGGGCGGCGAACAGGTTGTCCACGGGCAGGTTGAAGAACCCCTGGATCTGCCCGGCGTGCAGGTCCATGGTGATGATCCTTTTCGCCCCGGCCACGGTGAGCAGGTCCGCCACCAGCCGGGCGCTGATGGGCACCCGGGGGGATACCTTCTTGTCCTGGCGGGCGTAGCCGTAATAGGGCACCACGGCGGTGATGCGGCGCGTGCTCGCCCGGCTGCACGCGTCGATCATCAGCAACAGCTCCATCAGGTTTTCATTGACCGGCGGGCAGGTGCTCTGGACGATGTACACGTCCTTGCCGCGCACGTTTTCCTGGATCTCCACGCGGGTTTCGCCGTCGGAGAAGTTCTTGACCAGCGCCGCGCCCAGCGGAAGATGCAAATATTCGCAAATCCGCTTGGCCAGCGCCGGGTTCGCGTTGCCGGTGAAAATCTGCAGGTCGCCGTTCATCTTCCCTCACGATAAAAAAGATGGCCGGGCCTCGTGCATTCTTGCACAAGCCCGGTATGGCCGCACCCCGGCAGCCCCGCCGCGGCGGGCCGAAGGCGTGATGGCTGGGGCGGGAGGATTCGAACCTCCGAATGCAGGAACCAAAATCCTGTGTCTTAAGCCACTTGACGACGCCCCAATGCGAATCGTCCGAAGGCAAACAGGCGCTTCGTCAGCGGGCCGGTGCGCCGCCCCGGTAAAAGAAGCGGGTGCGGAACACGCTCCAGGAAGCATCGGCTTCAACCGCCTGCCTGACGGCCTTGCCCGCGGTTTCCCCATCCGTGAAAAGGCCGAACACCGACGACCCGCTTCCCGACATGAGCGCGCCGCCCGCCCCCGCTGAAACAAGAACCGCCTTGGCCCGGCCCACCGCGGGAATGGCTGCAATAACGGCAGATTCCAGGTCGTTGGCGAGCATGCCCTCCAAGTCGGCAAAGGGGTCACTCTCCGAGAGCGGAAGCCTATGAACTTTTTCCCGCGATGTCAACGCCAAAGTATGGCGGGAATAGGCCTCGGCCGTGGAGGAGGACACGCCGGGAAAGACGATGACCAACTCGCGGGGAGGCGGGTCCGGCAAGGGCGTTAAGATCTCCCCCCGGCCCGTGGCCAGGGCGGGGGTCCCCCGCACGAAAAAGGGCACGTCGCTGCCGAGCCGCGCCGAGAGCTCCTCCAGCCGCTTTGGCCCAAAGGGGCGGCCGTAGCGGACGTTCAGCCAGTTGAGCACGCAGGCCGCGTCGGAGCTGCCCCCCCCCAGGCCCGCGCCCGCGGGGATCCTCTTGTCTATGGTGACCCGCACGCCGCCGGAAACCCCGGATTCGGCGAAAAACAGGACGGCGGCCTTGTGGGCCAGGTTGGCCTCCCCTTCCGGGACCCCGGGCGCGGGGCAGAAAACCTCCACCACGCCTTCCGGGGCGTCAGAGACCTCCAGGGTATCGGCGAGTTCCACGGGAACCATGGCGGTTTCCACCTCGTGAAACCCGTCGGCCCTCTTTCCCTTCACATGAAGGGTAAGATTCACCTTGGCCCTTGCCAGTACTTTTTCCAAGAAAAACCGCCGGTTGGGTAGATGGGGGCCAAAACGCAAAGCGGCCGCCTCGGATAGAAAGCGGCCGTGTTACGACAAAAAACTATTTTTCCAGCTTCACCACGGCCCAAGCGCCGATGCGCTGGTGGACGAACAGCGACACCGTGTCCTTGTCCTTGGTGAGCTTGCGGAACTGTTCCAGGGTGGTGACGGGCACGCGGTCCACCTCGGTGATCACGTCCCCGCGCAAAAGACCCGCCTTGTCCGCCGGTCCGTCCGGGGTCACGTCCATGACCAGAAGCCCCTGGGAGTCGGGCACCCCCAGGCGGTCCGCCTTCCGGGGATCTAAGGGGGTCAAGGCCATGCCGAAGAAGGTTTCCGTCTCCGGCTCGAGCGGGCCCTCGTCCTCCACGCCCGGGGGCAGGGCCTCATCGTCCCGGCGCACGATGGTGACGGGGACGTCGATGATCTTGCCGTCGCGGAACACGGTGACCGTGACGCGGTCCCCGGCGGAGATGCCCGCGATGACCCGGGAAAGGTCCCGGGAGGACTCCACGGGCTTGCCGTTGACCTTGCGGATGATGTCCATGGGCTTGATGCCCGCCTGGTCGGCCGGGTCGCCGGGAAAGACCCTGGAGACCAGGGCGCCCTTTTCATCCGGCGCGCCGTAGTATTCGGCGATGGCCGGGGTCACATCCTGAATGGCCACCCCCAGCCAGCCCCGGGTCACGGACCCGGTTTCCCTGAGCTGGGTCAAGATGTCCGAGGCCAGATTGATGGGGATGGCGAACCCGATGCCCTGGCCGTGGGCCACGATGGCGGTGTTGATGCCCACCACCTTGCCGGAGAGGTCCAGAAGCGGGCCGCCGGAGTTACCCGGATTGATGGAGGCGTCGGTCTGGATGAAGTCGTCGTAGGGCCCCGCGCCGATGACCCGGCCCTTGGCGGACACGATGCCCGCGGTGACCGTATGTTCCAGGCCGAAGGGGCTGCCGATGGCCACCACCCACTGGCCCACCTTGAGCTTCTCGGAGTCGCCCAGGGGCAGGAAGGGCAGCCCCCCGGCGTCCACCTTGAGCAGGGCCAGGTCCGTCTTGGAATCCGCGCCCACCAGCTCGGCCTCGTACTCCTTGCCGTTGTTCAGCTTCACGCTGATGGACTCGGCGCCCTTGATCACATGGTGGTTGGTGACGATGTAGCCGTCCGGGTCCATGATGAAGCCCGAGCCAAGCGAGCGGGTGCGGTATTCCCGGGGGAACTGGTCCCCGAAAAAGCGGTCGAAGAAGTCATGGAAGGGGTCTTCCCTGCCCCACGGTCCCTCGAAAAAATCCCGCAGCCTTCCGGACGAAGCCTTCACCGTGCGGATGTTCACCACAGCGGGGCTGGCCTGCTCGGCCAGGCTGGTGAAGTCCATGGGAACCAGCGCAGGCTGGTTCCCGGGAGCCGCGGCCAGGGCCTCGGCCCCGCGGCACACGGCCAGGCACAAGACCGCCGACGCCAGGACCGCCAAAACATGCTTCCTTGCAGGCACGGGGGCGGGATTCATGGAAATCTCCTTTCCATGGGGGCTTTTGCAGGCGGGAATCAGCCGACTTCGCGCACGTAGCGCATGCGCAGGTCGTAGAGCACGTTCCTTAGAAGCTGCTCCTCGTCCGGGGACAGGTTGCCTCTGGTTTTTTCCTCCAGCATGCCCAGGATGTCGATGGTCTGCTTGGCGATGGGCAGGTTCTTCGTCTTCCGGCCGGACTGGGGGTCCTCGATCTCCCCCAGGTGCACCAGGACCGAGGACGAAAGGCTCACCACGAAGGTGGCGAAATTCACCTCGGGCAACGGGCCGGCGCCCGTTTCCTCCGCCTGCTTGCGGGAGGCCTCCTCCGCCTGCCGAGTCGCCTGGTCCGCCGCCTGGTCGTCCACGGTGGCCCCGGGTTCGCGCGTCCTGTCGGGCTCCGCTTTTTCTTCCTCGGATTGCCGGCTGACGAACCGCCGGTCCCGAATCACGAATCCCTTATCATCCTTTTCCGCCATGATGCCTCCAGGTTTCCGTGTGGCTCCGCGGCCAAGAAACCGCCAAAGATCTTCCTGCGCCGTCAGATAAACGTCTTATTCTTGAACACCCGGCCCGGATTGGCAACCCCCGGCATTTACCCGGCCTTACAGCTCCACGGCCACCGCCGTCTTCACCACGGGGAGGGCGCGGAGGTCGGCCAGGGTCTTATCCGGCACCGGGATGTCGGTCTCCAGCACGATGAAGTTCCTATCCCCGTCCTTTTCCTGGCCCACGGTCATGCGGGCGATATTCACCCCGGCGTCGCCCAAAAGCGTGCCGATGCTGCCGATGGCGCCGGGCCGGTCCTCGTTGTGCACCAGAAGCACGTGCCCGTGGGGGACCATTTCCAGGCGGAAATCGTCGATGCGGACGATCTTGGGCTCCTTCTTGCCGTAAATGGTGCCCCCCACGGCCCGGCGGAACCCCTCGCCGGACACGGAGACGGTGACCAGGTTGATGAAATCGTCCTCGGCCTTGCGGGTGCTCTCGGTGACCGTGATGCCCCGCTCCTTGGCCAGGACCACGGCGTTGATGAAGTTCACGTCGTCCTTGAGCGCCCGGGACAAAAACCCCTTGAGCACCGCGGTGGTCACCGGCGCAAGCTCCATCCCCGGGAACTCGCCCGCATACTCGATGGCCACTTCCGACACCGGCCCTTCAGCCAGCTGGGCCTGGAGCGAGCCCATCTTCTCCCCCAGGGTCAACAGGGGCTGCATCCGCTCCAGGACCTCGCCGGACACCGACGGCACGTTCACCGCGTTTACGATGGTGCCGTTCACCAGAAAATCGATGATCTGCCGGGCCACGGCCACGGCCACGTTGGTCTGGGCCTCCAGGGTGGACGCCCCCAAATGCGGGGTGCAGATGACGGAGTCCTCGGCCAGAAGGGGCAGGTCCCCCGGGGGCTCCGTCTCGAACACGTCCAGGGCCGCGCCGGCCACCTTGCCGGAACGTATGGCCTCCAGCAGATCGTTTTCGTCGACGATCCCCCCGCGGGCGCAGTTGATGATCATGACCCCGTCCTTCATCTTGGCAAAGGCCTCGGCGTTCAGCATGCCCACGGTTTCCTTGAGGCGGGGAACGTGCACGGTGATGTAATCGGAGACCCGGTAGAGTTCATCCAGGGTCACGGCGGAGTACCCGGCCTTTTCGATGCGCTCGGGAGTGACGAAGGGATCGTAGACCACCACCTGCATCCTCAGGCCCCGCGCGCGGTCGCACACGATGGACCCGATGTTGCCGAACCCGATGACCCCCAAAGTCTTGTTGCAGATCTCCCGGCCCTGGAGCTTTTTCTTCTCCCACTTGCCGGCCTTCAAGGTGGCCGTGCCCTGGGGGATCTTCCGGGTGAGCGACAGGAGCATGGCGATGGAGTGCTCCGCCGTGGTCACCGTGTTGCCGCCCGGGGTGTTCATGACCACCACGCCCCGGCGGGTGGCCTCGGGGATGTCCACGTTGTCCAGGCCGATGCCGGCCCGGCCCACCACCTTCAGGTTTTCCGCGGCGGAAAGAAGGTCCGCGGTCACCTTGGTGGCGCTCCGGATGACCAGGCCGTGGTATTGGCCGATGATGGATTTCAACTCGTCCGGGGAAAGCCCGGTTTTCACGTCCACGTCAAGCCCGGGCTGGGCCCGGAAGATCTCCAGCCCGGCTTCTCCCAGGTTGTCGCTTACAAGAACCTTCATGACAATATCTCCATAAGGGATACGTGGGGAGCCTGCCTCCCCCTTGGCGATTCTAGTCCGGAAAACGTCACAATAGACCCACCCCTGTTTTTGTCAAGAACTATCCCGCAGGGCAAACGCATATGCGTCAGCTTGTGGGACGCATGGTCCGCCCGGGGGTCTTCCACGCCGGAAAAGTATGCAAACAAACCCTTCGCCTCCATGCCACCCAACCGTTATCATTAGCAATAACGGCCGGTTCGCACAAAGCCCCAAAAGAATGTTACCGCTTTCCGACGACCCCCATCCCCGGCTTGCCCTTGCCCGCGAAAATCTCATATGCGTTTGCCCTGAACCATCCCGCTTTTGGCTATTGACACCCCGGGCTGGTAGAGGATAGGCAAACAGGTCTACTCTCCCAAAGCCGGAGGTGACTTTTTCCCTTTCTTCCGCCCGCGCGGCCCGCGCGGCCGCCCCGGAAGAAGCCGTCGCAAAAAGAGGAAGGTGGTTCAGGGCAAGACGCAGGCCCACGAAAAAGCGCAGCATACGGGTATGTATGTGAGATTTTGAGGGGGTCTGCAACACCGCCGTGGGCCGCCAGGCGAATTTGAGACGGCTTCAAAACAAAGCCGCCGCATGCCGGCGCAAAACACGCCGCCGCGGCCACAACCGAAAGGATCGCCATCATGGCAGAGCGCATTCGCAATTTCAACGCCGGGCCGGCCACCCTGCCTTTGCCCGTGCTGGAAGAGATCCGGTCCGAACTCAAAAACTTCAGGGGCTCGGGCATGTCCATCCTGGAGGTGTCCCACCGCTCCAAGTGGTTCGACGACGTCATCGAAGATGCCAAGGCCCGCATAACCCGGCTGCTGAACCTGGACGAGCGGTACAAGGTGCTGTTTCTCCAGGGCGGGGCCTCCATGCAGTTCGCCATGGTGCCCATGAACTTCCTTTCCGAAAACGACCACGCGGACTACGTGAACACGGGCACCTGGTCCACCAAGGCCGTCAAGGAGGCCGAAATCCAGGGCAAGAGGGTGAACGTGGTGGCCTCCTCCGAGGACAGAAACTTCTGCTACATCCCCAAAAACATCCGGCCCACCCCGGGCGCGGCCTTCATGCACATCACCACGAACAACACCATCAAGGGGACCCAGTACCACTTTCTGCCGGACTCCGGCGGCGCGCCCCTGGTGGCGGACATGTCCTCGGACATCCTGTGCCGGCCCACCGACGTCTCCCGGTTCGGGCTCATCTACGCCGGGGCCCAGAAGAACCTGGGGCCCGCGGGCGTCACCCTGGCGGTCATCCGCCAGGACATGCTCGACCGGGTGCCGGACACCCTGCCCACCATGCTCAAGTACACCACCGCGGCGGACAAGAACTCCATGTTCAACACCCCGCCCTGCTTTGCCATCTACGTGGTGGGCCTGGTCTTAAAGTGGATCGAGGAGACCATCGGCGGGCTCGGGGCCATGGAGGCGCGAAACAAAAAGAAGGCGGACACCATCTACGGATACCTGGACTCCACGGACTTTTACAACGCCACCGCGGACCCGGACTCCCGCTCGTGGATGAACGTCACCTTCCGCCTGCCCGGCGAGGACCTGGAAAAGAAGTTCGTGGCCGAGGCCTTGGAAAACGGCCTGGGCGGCTTGAAAGGCCACCGCTCCGTGGGCGGCTGCCGAGCCAGCATCTACAACGCCATGGACCCCGAGGGCGTGGACGAACTGGTGGCCTTCATGAAGGAATTCGAGAAAAAGAACGGCTGACCAGCCGAAACAACCCGGTTTCCGGCCCATCCCCGCCCCGCTTCCGGCCCCCGGAGGCGGGGCGGGGTATTTCACGGCAGGCTGTTTTTGAATTATCCGCCATTATTTCAGGCGGTCGAATCAAGACCGCCTTCCTTCCGGGCGGGGCCTGGTTTCGTTGACAAACCCGGCGAACCTGCTATACCAACCCCGGGATCATTGTAGAAAACGTTCCGAACATATCCACATCCGAGGCCACCCATGAAGCGAGAGACCATCCTGTTAAACGGCATAAGCTATCCGTTTACGCCGGGGGAGACCATCCTCCAGACGGCCAAGCGCCACGGCATCGACCTTCCCAGCCTGTGCCACCTGGACCGGGCCGAGCCCAGGGACCGGTGTGGCGTGTGCGTGGTGGAGCTTTCCGGGAAAGACGACCTGGTGCGCGCCTGCAGCACCAAGTCCGAGTCCTGGATGGACGTGAAAACCGAATCCCCCAGGGTGGTCGAGGCCCGCAAGGCCGCGGTGCAGAGCCTTCTGGATTCGGGGTTCCACAACTGCGCGGTGCGCGGCGGCGCGCATTCGGCGGAGTGGACGGAGTTCCAGCTTGCCGTGCAAAAGTCCGACGAGGCCGAGGCCCTGTGCCCGGTGTGGGGAGACTGCCGGCTCCAGGACCTGGCCTACCGCTACCAGGTCCACGGCGAAAATCTCAAGCCCGCGGCCGAGTATCCCAAGCAGACCATGAACCCCTTCATCTACCGGGACTACTCCCGGTGCATCCGCTGCGGCCGGTGCACCGCGGCGTGCAACGAAATCCAGGTGAACCTGGCCATCGAGCCCAAGGAAGGGGAGTTCCCCCTGGCCACGGACGACTGCGTGTTCTGCGGCGAATGTGTCCAGGCCTGCCCGGTGGGCGCGCTGGTGGAAAAACAGGCCCGCTACCGCGTGCGCCCCTGGGAAACCACCAAGGTGCGCACCACCTGCTCTTACTGCGGGGTGGGCTGCCAGATGTATCTGCACGTCAAGGACGGCAAGGTGGTCAAGGTCACGGGCGTGGAGGGCGTGGGCCCCAACTACGGCTCCTTGTGCGTCAAGGGCCGGTTCGGGTTCGACT
>JAFDHW010000299.1 GCA_019308705.1 Deltaproteobacteria bacterium | reverse complement strand
CTGGTTTTCCTCCATGAGGCGCAACAGGTGGGGAAACTCCAGGGTGGCCACCCCGTTTTCCGCCAACAGGATCTTGATGCCCCCTACGAAATCGTTTACGTCCGGCACGTGGGCCAGCACGTTGTTTCCCACCAGCAGGTCCGCGCGCCTGCCTTCGTCCTTCAGCTTTTGGGCCAGGTTTCGGCCGAAGAAGGCGCACACCGTTTCCACGCCCTTTTCCCGGGCCGCGGCGGCCACGGTGGCCGCGGGCTCCACCCCCAGCACGGGCACCCCGCGCGAAACGAAATACTGCACCAGGTACCCGTCGTTGGAAGCCAGCTCCACCACCAGGCTGTCCGCCCCCAGGGAAAGTTTTTGGCACATGGCCTCGGCGTATCGCCGGCAGTGCTCCAGCCAGGAGTCGGAAAACGAGGAAAAGTAGGCGTAATCCGCGGAAAAGATGTCCTCCGGCGCCTCGAAGGCGGGAAGCTGGACCAAAAGGCAGTTTGCGCAGACCCGCACGTGGAGGGGAAAGTGGGGCTCCATGGCCTCCAGGCGGTCGGGCGGCAAAAAGGCGTTGGACACCGGGCTTGTCCCCAGGTCCACGAAGGTGTGGGCAAGCGACTCCCCGCAAAACCGGCAGCAAAGGGACATCTCTCCTATGCTCTCCCGGAAAGGGCCGCGTATTGGTCGATCTGGCCGAGGGTGGCGGCCTGCATGTTCTCGCCCCGGGCGTGGGCCCGGTACCAGTCCGCGGTCCAGGAAAGGGCGGCCGAAAGGTCAAGCCGCCGCACCCACCCGAGGTCCGTGCGTGCGCGGGAGGAATCCAGCTTCAAGTAGTGCGCCTCGTGGGGAGCGTCCTGTTCGGCCAGGTTTTGCCACCCCGCTCCGTCGCCCCACAGGGCGCACAACCGGTCCGCCAGCTCCGCCACCGGCACCGCCTCCTCCTCGGCCGGGCCGAAGTTGAAGGCCGCGGCCGCCTGGGGGTTCCCCGCGCAAAGGGCCTCGGCCAGACGCAGGTACCCGGCCAACGGCTCCAGCACATGCTGCCAGGGGCGGATGGAGGAAGGGTTTCTTATGGGTGCGGGCTTCCCCGCGGCAAGCGCCCGCATGATGTCCGGCACCAGCCGGTCCGCGGCCCAGTCCCCCCCGCCGATGACGTTTCCCGCCCGGGCCGACGCCACCGCGGGCCCGTGCTTTTCAAAGAAGCTTCGCCGGTACGCCGCGGTCACCAGCTCCGCGCACCCCTTGGACGAGGAATACGGGTCCCGGCCGCCCAACGGCTCGTATTCCCTATAGCCCCAGCACCACTCCCGGTTCTCGTAGCACTTGTCGCTGGTCACCACGACCACGGCGGCCACCCCGGGGGTGTGCCGGGCGGCCTCCAAAACATGCGCCGTGCCCATGACGTTGGTGGCGTAGGTGCCCACCGGGTCCTGGTACGAGGCCCGCACCAAGCTCTGGGCCGCCAGGTGGAAGACCACCGAGGGTTTCGTCCGGGCAAAGGCGGCGGACACGGCGGAAAGGTCCCGCACGTCCGCGGTGATGGAGGTAAGCGTCTCCCCCACCCGGGCGGCCTCGTACAGGTTGGGATCGGTTTCCGGGGGCAGCGCCAGGCCGGTAACCGAAGCCCCCAGGCGGGAAAGCCACAGGCAAAGCCACCCCCCCTTGAACCCCGTGTGGCCGGTGACCAGCACGGACCTGCCCCGCCAGAAGTCCGTCATTTCCAGACCTTCCAGGGGGCGGACCCGCCCTCCCACATCTGGCGCAAAAGCCGGAGCTCGTGGAGCGTGTCCACGCACTGCCAGAACCCGTCGTGGAAATAGGCGTACAGCTGGCCGTCGGCGGCCAGCCGCTCGCAGGGCTCCCGCTCCCAGGAGGTGGAATCGCCGTCGATGTAGTCGACGGCTTCCGGCTCCAGCACGAAGAACCCCCCGTTGATGTGCCCCGTGGTGCCGGCGGGCTTTTCGGAAAACGCCTCCACCTGCCGGTCGCCGTTTATCTTGAGCACGCCGAAGCGCTGGGGCGGCTGCACCGCGGTGACCGTGGCCAGCTTGCCGTGCGAGCGGTGGAAAGAAAGAAGCTTGTTCAAGTCGATGTCCGCCAGGCCGTCGCCGTAGGTGAAGAAGAAGGTGGAGTCAAGCTTGCCGGCGAGGCGCTTCAACCGGCCGCCGGTCATGGACTCGGGGCCCGTGTCCACCAACTCCACGGTCCAGTCTTCGTCGAACCTTTTGGTGGTGTGGCACTCCCCGGAAGCGAGCTTCACCAAAAGGTCCCCGTTCAGCTGGGGGTACTGGAGGAAGTAGCGCTTGATCACCGTCCCCTTGTAGCCCAGGGCCACCACGAAATCGGAAAACCCGTGGGTGGAGAAGAGTTTCATGATGTGCCACAACAGCGGCCGCCCCCCCACCTCGATCATGGGCTTGGGGATGGCGTCGGTTTCCTCGGAAAGGCGGGTGCCGAACCCCCCGGCCAGAATCACGGTTTTCATGGCGATTCGCCCTCCCCTTGCTTTTCGTCCCGCGGCTTGCCGGGCTGGAGTTCCTCCACGGTGGGGTCGCGGGAAACCTGGTCGAACCGAAGCTGGGTCACCTGCTCGCTCACCAACCCCACCAGGAAGGTCAAGACCGCCATGGTGATGAGGATGGCCGATGTGGGGCCGTAGCGCTGGCCCAGGAAAAAGATCTTGTACAGCCCCCAGAACAGGCCGGAAAAGAACATGGCCGCGGCCACGGGCAAAAAGATCTTCATGGGCGAAAACACGGTGGCGATCTTCAAGATGATGAGGAGAAACCGGCTGCCGTCGGAAAAGAGCCGGATCTTGGACTTGCCCTTGCGCTTTTTCGCCTCGATGGGGACATAGTGCAGGGAATAGCCGGACCGCACCACCGCCAGGGTGAGCGTGGACGGGTAGGAGAAGGTGTTGGGCAGAAGGTTCACGAACTCCCGGGCCACCTTGCCCCGCACGGCCCTAAAGCCCGAGGTGAGATCCTCGACCCTCCTTCCCGAGACATACGAGGCCAGGCCGTTGTACACCAGGTTGGCCACGTCCCGGTGGGCGGAGGTTTCCGACTTGGCCGTCCGCGCCCCCACCACCAGGTCGTAGTGGTCGAGCTTTTCCAAGAGCCGGGGGATGTCCTCGGGCGGGTGCTGGCCGTCGGCGTCCATGAGCAGGATGTTCTGGCCCCGGGCGTTTCAGATGCCCGTTTTCACCGCCGCGCCGTTTCCCATGTTGTAGGGGTGGGCCACCACCCGGGCCCCGGCGGCGGCGGCCTGCTTGGCGGTGTCGTCCGTGGACCCGTCGTCCACCACCAAAAGCTCGTACGTCTTGCCCGTGGAAGCCATGACTTCGGCCACCCGGGCCACTACCGGTCCCACGGCTTCCGCTTCCATGTACGCAGGCATGACCACGGAAACCTCGATATCCGGAGACGGCGTTTCCACGTATTTCATGGAAAAAGCCTTTTTGCGGGGGCCCTTGGGCGCAAGAGCCCCTGCGCGTTCCTGGAGAAATTGGGGGGGGGAGGGGGCGAAGAGCGAACCCGTTTTCTCGCCCCCATGGACACGAATAGTCATGATAGGGGAAGACGCCCGGGTGTGCAACCCCCTTGCCCCCCGCGCCTTTTCCGCCGCACGCAAAAAGGGAGGGGCGGTCGCCCCTCTCCCT
>JAFDHW010000298.1 GCA_019308705.1 Deltaproteobacteria bacterium | reverse complement strand
CCGGACGAGCCGTCCGTTTTCATAGAACCGGATGGTTTGGGGGAACATGACGGGCCGGCGTGGGGTGCGGAGGTTGACCCAATCCCGGTACCGGACCTCCAGGCCGCGGCGGCCTTTGGCTTTCCGCTGGTCAAGGTGTATTATTCACCCTTGCGCATCCAACATGGAAAATGCCATTCCCGCGGAGGCTTGGCCAATCTCTGAACTTCACGGATCGGGATGAACATGGAAATCTCCTTATACTGGGACAAGCTGGCGGCCTACGTGGCCGGGCACCAAGCGGCATGGGCCGTGGTGGGCAAGGTCTTTGCCGCGGTCTTCGGCTCGCTGGTTTTGTGGCTGGTTTTGCGGCGTCTGCTCAAGGCGGTTTTCAGGCGGCTTTCGGCATACCCCTTTTTCCGGGACAACCCCCAGACCCTGGAGATCACCCGGCAGGGCATGTCCTACGTGCTTCTCCTGGTCTTGGGCGCGTACCTCATCGGCCTTTCCGGGCTGGACGGCGTCAGGCCCGTGTTCTACGCGGTGGTCATCATCCTTTTCGCCTCGCCCGCCGCCAAGCTCGCCAGGGTGGCCATTTCCGTCCTCAACCGGCGGGTCGCCGCCCGCAGCGAAACCAAAGTGGACGACATCGTCTTTGACCTGCTCAACCGGTTCTCGGGCTTTCTCATCTACATCGGCGCGGCGGTCTTCGCCCTGGACCTTCTTGGCATCAACGTCATGCCCATCGTGGCCGGGGCGGGCATCGCGGGCATAGCCGTGGGATTCGCCGCCAAGGACACCCTGTCCAACCTCATCGCCGGAGTTCTGCTCCTGGTGGACCGCCCCTTTGAAGAGGGCGACCGCATCGAGGTGTGGAGCGCGCCCAGAGGCTCGGCCACCTGGGGAGACGTGGTGAGCATCGGCTTGAGGGCCACCAAGATTCGCACCACGGACAACATCATTGTGGTCATCCCCAACAACGAGATCATGACCCGGGACATCATCAACTACACCTGGGGCGATCAATCCATCCGG
Source organism: Deltaproteobacteria bacterium (assembly GCA_019308705.1). Classification (GTDB taxonomy): domain Bacteria; phylum Desulfobacterota; class Desulfobacteria; order Desulfobacterales; family Desulfatibacillaceae; genus JAHJUF01. The sequence continues at coordinate 2,637 of JAFDHW010000298.1, read as the reverse complement.
GTGCGGGTGAACATCGGCGTGGCCTACGACACGGACATCGCCAAGGCCAAGAGGATCGTGGAAGGGGTGGCAAGAACGTGCGAGTGGGTCCAGGACAAGCCCGCCCCTCAGGTGGTGGTGAGAAATTTCGGCGAGTCCTCGGTGGACCTCCAGGCACGCCTGTGGATCAGGGACGCCAGGAAGAGGATGGCCACCATCAGCTACATCACCGACCAGGTGAAGGCGCGGTTCGACCAGGAAGGGGTGGAAATTCCGTACCCCCGCCGCGACGTGGTCATCCGTCATGCCCCGGGACTTCCCTGAGGTCGGCAGGTGGTCCCGGTGGGCCACGACCCGGGGTGTCGTGATGCCGGAGAATCCGGTGTCCGGTCCGAAGAACCCTTACCCGGATTATTCACGAGCCCGAAGGTAGTGTCCAAGGCCGCACGCTGTTTTTCGCGTTTCAGTCGCGAAATCCGTCATGAATAATCCGGGTTAAAAATCCCGCGCGCCGCACCTTTTCCAGCAAAAGCGCCGCCTCGTCGAGCATGGTTTCCAAAGGGGGCGAAAAGCCCTCCAGGACCCAGCGCATGAGGATCAGGTTCACGGCTCCGGCCAGGCCCGTGGTGATGATGCTCCGCTCCAGGAACTGTTCGTCCATCCCGGGGAAGGCGGTGGCCACGGTTTCCTTGACCACCTGGATCATCTTTCGGGTCCCTTCCCGGTAGGCCGCGTCAATGGCGGGACTGACCCCCAGGACCTCGAAATACAGCACCCGGGCGATGCGGGGGTCATCCCGGAGCGTTTCGAAGAACAGCCGCACCAGGGCCATGGCCGGGTCCTCCCGTGACCCGCCGCTCTTCAGGATCTGCTCCGCGCTCTGCACCAGGTCCTCCACCAGGCCGTGGTACACGCAACGCAGCAGATCCTCCTTGTTTGCAAAGGATTCGTAGAAGTAACGCTCCGTAAGCCCGGCCAGGCCGCAGATCTCCTTGACGCTGGAGCCGGCAAAGCCCTTGGTTCCAAAGGCTTGGAGACCCGCCGCCAAAAGCTTGGCGCGCCGCTCGCTCACCCGCCGGCCCGCGCCGATCCCGCCGTATTTTCTTTTCACGTCCCTGGCCATGGCGGCTGATTTTGACATTTCTTCTTGTCAAAATCAAATTCCTTTGGCAGGTTTTTCCGGGTCGGGAATGCAACTCTGTTTCAGCGCAGGAAGGAACTGGTCATGTGGAGCGTGAAGGGAAAGAACGCTCTGGTCACGGGCGCGGGCTCGGGTATTGGAAAAGCCCTGGCCCTGGAGCTTGCCAAGAGGGGGGCCAACGTGGGTGTCACGGACGTGGCCGCCCAGAGGATCGAGTCCCTGGTTCCGGAGCTTGCGGCCCTGGGGGTGAAGGCCAGGGCCTACGTGTCGGACCAGGGAGACAAGGACGCGGTGGCCGCGCTGCACGAGGACTACATCCGCGACTTTGGCCGTGCGGACGTGCTTTGCGCCAACGCCGGGGTGGCCGCGGGCGGGTCGGTGCAGGACCTGTTGGACGAGGACTGGGAAAGGACCTTGGCCGTGAACCTGTGGGGGCCCATCCACCTGGTGCGGCGCTTCTTGCCCCAGATGATCGAGAACCGGTCCGGCGGCATCCTCATCACGGCCAGCATCGCGGGGCTTGCGGCCATTCCCGGTCTGGCGCCCTACAACACCTCCAAGTTCGCCATGGTGGGTTTCGCCGAAACGCTTCACTGCGAACTGGCCCGTTACGGCATCCACGTGTGCGCCCTGTGCCCGGGGATCATCAACACCAACATCGTGGCCGAGTCCACGGCGCGCCTGGACGGCAACCCCGGGGTGCACGACAGGATGGTCAAGTTCTACGCCACCTGGGGCGCGGACCCCGCCAAAGTGGCAAAAGACGGTCTCAAGGGCCTGGCGAAAAACCGCTGTGTGCAGCCTTCGCCCATGCACGGGCGCGCCATGGCCCTGGGAAAGCGGTTTTTCCCCGGAACCTGGCTCAGGCTGTCGAAGCTTGGCTGGAAAAAGGGGCTGGCGGTGTAAAGCGGTTTCAAAGGCGGGTGGATTCCACCTGGAGGGAAGGCAAGTGAAAGACCTGAGGAACAAGGTTGCCGTGGTGACCGGCGCGTCCCAGGGCATCGGACGGGAGACGGCCATTCTGCTGGCCAGAGAGGGTTGCGACCTGGCCCTGTGCGACGTGGACGAAGACGGCCTGGAGCAAACCGCGGAAACCATCCGCGGGCTGGGGAGGAAGGCCTTCACCCAAAAGGTGGACACGTCCGACCGGGAGGCCATGTACGCCTTTGCCGAGGCCGCGGCAAAGGCCCTGGGCGGGGTCCACGTGCTGGTGAACAACGCGGGCGTGGCGCTCACCAGCAACATCCGGGAGATGGAGTACGAGGACTTCGAGTGGCTCATGAACATCAACTTCTGGGGCATGGTGTACGGCACCAAGGCGTTTTTGCCGTACCTGGAGGCCCAGGAGGAGGCCCACATCGTGAACCTGTCCTCGGTGTTCGGGCTGTGGGCCATCCCCAGCCAGTCCGCCTACAATTGCAGCAAGTTCGCCATCCGCGGGTTCACCGAGGCCCTGGGCATGGAGCTTGCCGGGACCGGCATCGACGTGACCTCCGTGCACCCCGGCGGCATTCGCA
>JAFDHW010000297.1 GCA_019308705.1 Deltaproteobacteria bacterium | reverse complement strand
GGCCGGCCCCGAGGGCCGGGGAGCCGGGGCCGACGCTGCCGTGCGCTGGCGGTCCTCCATGCGCAGCACCTGGTCCTCGCCCCCCACCCGCAACACCACCTTGGTGTCCAGGATCTTCCTTATCACCGCGCCGGACACGTAGTCGCCCTCCTGGTACAGGCCCTGGCGGCGGGTCACCGAGTCCTCGATGAACGCGTAGCGCCAATCCGGCCCGCCCGTCACCGTGCCCAGAAGGCTCACCTTGAGCGAGGTGTCCTCCAGGTTCTCGATGTCCATCTCCCCGGCGGGCTCCCCGGTCTTGGCCGTGCGGAACAGATCGCGGTCCACCACGGCCTGGTAATAGGAGTAGGGGGGCATATCCCGCGCGGCGCCGGGCAGGGACGACGCCGAGGACGGGGCGGGCGCCGCCGGCGATTCGAGCCGGCCGGCCGCCACCATGTAAAAGGCGTCCACCGCCAGGTAGACCACCAGGGCGGTCACCAGGAGGTTCGCCGCTGTAAAAAGGCGGTTGGTCAGCACGGTGTTCATCTTACAACAGCTCCAGCCTGGGGTCGGCCAGGGTGCCGGATATGCGGAACCGGATCCGGGGCGAGGAGGACCGGCCGCCCAGGGCCATGCCCAGGGGGCTGTCCGCGCCCAGTTCCTTGAACAGCTCCTGGGTGGGCGCCACCGTGCCCTGGATGTCCACCCGGCTCCCGGCCAAGGGCGAGCGGGGGTAGAGGAGCCCCTGGGCGGTGGCCTGGGCGTGGAGGCCGGAAAGCTCCGCCCGGGTGATCTTTACCGTCCGTCCGGCCAGCTCCAGGTCCACGGAAAGGGTTTCCACGTTCAGGGCCTTCAAGGCCAGCATGGGGTTGTCCACGGCCACGGAGCCGTTTTTCAGGGTCAGGTTCCCGCTCCCCCGGCCCGAGAGAGGGTCGGCCAGGGGGCCGGTGAGCGTCAGCCGGCCGGTGACCGAGCCGGTGATCTCCCTGCCGGACAGCCGGGCTACGGCGTCCATCCGGGAGGCGTCCATGGCCCGGGTCACCAGGATGTCCAATTGGTTGTAGCCGTCCGGGCCGCCGGGCTTTCGGGCCACGGCGGCCTCGACCCTGCCCCCGTAGGCCGCGGCGGAAACCTTCACCGGCGGGGTGGAAGAAAACAGGGAAAAGGGCGAAACCGACACTTCCAAAGAGTCCATGGAAAACAGGCGGTCGCCGGAGCTTGTATAGATGCTCGGCGATTCCAGGGCAAGGCCCGGCGGCCAGGCTAAGCCCGCCTCGCCCACGGACAGGGAGAGCCCCGGGGCGATTTGGGCGAACCGGGTTTCCACGAATTCGCGGGCCGCGTCCCGGGGGAACAAGGCCACCAGGAACACCACGGCGCAGGCCAGGGCGAAGGCCGCGTACAGGGCGAATTTTTTGGGTTTTTGGTCCAAACCGAGTCCTGTCAGGTCTCCAGGGTGACAGCCAGGATCACCGCGTTCACCAGCCGGCGTTCACCACCGAGTTTCTCGGTGATCGCGAGGCGGCGGATGCGCACCTGGTTGGGCGAGCTTTCGATGCCGTACAGGTAGGCCAGAAGCTGCTCCGTGGTGATCCCGGAGAGCTTCAGCTCCACCATGGACACTTTGTAGGGGCTGTTCTCGATGGGCTGGGTGGAGGGGTTCATGTACTCCACGTGCTTTTTCACCCCGCTTTGGCCGGCAAGCCGGTCCAAAAAGGAGAACAGCCTGAAGCCGCGTTCCCGGTTCTGGAACCGCTGTTGGGCGGCGGCCATTCTCGCCTGTGCCTTCTGGTAGTCCTGGGCCAAAAGCCGCAGGTCCACGAGGCCCTTTTCCTTGGCCCGGATGCCCGCCTCCAGGGCGTCCTTGCGGGAAAGCAGGGGGGAGACCACGAACTCGGAGAGCACCAGCAGGCAGACCAGGGCGGCCAGGGCGCTCACCACCGCCTTTTCGCGCCTGCTCATCCGCTGGATGGAAAACCTGGCGGCCATCAGGCGTTCCCCTTCAGCCGGGCCTTGATGCGGAACCGCACCCGGTTCTCCTTGCGCATCTGGTCCGAACGCACGATGGTGACGTTGTCCATGAATTCCACGGTGTCCAGGCCCGCCTTGATGGTGTTCACGGAGTCGAACCCGTCGGTGTCGCCGCCGATCTGCACCTGGTCACGGCTGACGATGAAGCTGGTCACGGTCACGTCCGTGCCCTTGGGGATGCTTTCCGTCACGGCCCTCAACACGTCCACCACCTTCACCGGCGGCTCGGCTTCCTCCCCGGGCAGGGAAAGGGCCTGTTGCAGGGACCGGGTGCGCGCGGCAAGCTCCGCCAGGGGGTCCTGCACCGGGGAGGGGTCGTTCACCGCCTGCCGGTACACGGCGGCCATCTGGGCGTCCAAGCGATCCATGCGGGCCTGGAGCACGTGGGTCTGCACCAGGAACCGGGCGAACAGGGCCAGAAGCAGGATTCCGGCCAGGACCGCCGCGCGCACGAACACTCCCTGGTACTCCCGCCACTTTTCCTTGACCGCGTAGGGCCCCTGGAGCAGGTTGAACCCCTTGGCCTGGGTAGGGCGGTGAAGGGCCAGGGCCAGGGCCCGGTCCAGCTTTGCGGGTTCCCATCCGCCCTTCAGCTCGTCCGGCACCTCCACCCCGGCGGCCGCGGCCAGGTCCAGGGTCTTCACCTCCACGGAAAGGTTCTCGGCCAAAGCGGCGGGGAGCCCGACCCAGTCCCTGGCTCCCGGTCCGGCGAGCACCGCGGTTTCGGGCGCAAACTCCCTGCCCGTGGCTTCCTGGGCCCGGCAGAAGATGCGGATCTCCCCGCACAGCCTCTCCGGGGCCCGGGCGTAGGTCCCCTCCATGTTCCGCACCGCCACCAGGCTTTTGCCCTCGTAGAGCACCGCCACCACGCCGGAGGCGGACAGGGAGAGGAACACCCCCGGTCCCTCGGGCTGGGCGGCCTCCAAAAAGACCAGGGCGGCCGCGGCCCCGTCCGCGGTGAGCACCGTGGGCGAAAGCCCGTGGGCCTTCAGGGCGGCCACCCGAACGCCCACCAGCTCCTTGCGGCAGGCGGCCGCGATGCACCGGGTCTTTTCGCCCTTTTCCAGGATGTGGCAGTCGGACAAAATGGCCTCGGCGCGGTCCGGGAGCATGGACTCCAGCTCGTAGTCCAGGACCTGGCGGATCTTTCGGGGCTCGGAAAAGGGGAGGGAGAGGCGCCGGAAGCTGATCCCCGAGGAGCCGAACGCCGCGTGGCAGGCCATGTTCCTTGTGTCCACGCTCCGGCCCACGCGGTCCAGGACCCGGTCCAGGGCCGGTTCGAAGCCGCCCTCGGCGTCCACGGGCTCGGTGGTGTACGCCTCCACCGCCGTGGAAAGCCCCGGCCGGATGACCACCGCCTGGATTTCCCGGTCCTCGATGTTCAGCCCGAGTATTGTTTCAGCCATTCGTCACGCTCGTTCGATGCCCCCGGTCCCGGCCAATACCCTTGTGCTGGAAACGCCCGTGGTAAACGTCTTGATTAGCAAATATCGCTCCAGCCTGCAACCCACTGAAAAACCGGCGTTTTTTAACCCGGATTATTCACGAGTTCGATTCGCGCGAGAGTAAGGAAGGAGGAGGGAAGCTGTACTTTTGTACCGCGACCGCCTCCTGACGCAGCTATCGCGTGAATCGGGCTCGC
>JAFDHW010000296.1 GCA_019308705.1 Deltaproteobacteria bacterium | reverse complement strand
CTTCGGGCTCGCCCGATTTCCGCGCTGGCCGCGTTATCGGGGCTCGGCGTACCAAAGTACGCCTTCACCCCTCTAGCCTTGCCAGCACGGAAATCAGGCTTCGTGAATAATCCGTATAAATATTTTATTCGGCGAAATTTTTCATGAATAATTCGGGTGAAAATTGTCGCCCACCAGGGCCTCAAGATCAACCAAAAGAAGGAGGAATGCCGCGAAAAAGGCCAAAAGGGTGCAAGCACTTACGGCCTTTATCGTTTAACGCCGAAAAATCCACGCACTATCCTGGCAGGGGTCTTTGTCCTCTGCGGGCGGGGGCCGGTCCGTTCGACAGAAAGGGACCGGAGGAAACACTCCGAACCGCCCTCCGGCATCGGCAAGCAAGCCAACGCTTCGCGCGTTTTGCCTTGAAGCGGTTTCAAAAAGGCCTCTCATCGCGAGGCGAAGCGAAAAGCCCGCCGCGGCGGAAAAGGATTTTTGCAACTGCTTCTTGACACCGGATTCCTATTTTTGGTGAACTTGACCGGCCCATCGGCCGTTTGGACAAGCTTCCGGCCTTCGAGTTCCTCTGCGACCTGACAAACGACTACACCCGCCGGGGCTATCCCCTGCGGGAGACCCTGGCCCGGGCACCCAGGAAGGCGCGTTTGCGATATGGACACGGAAACCATGGCCCGCGCCGTCTCCACTAGGCGCCGCGGCATGGCCGCGCGCCGGCACCCGGCCTTCGCCGGCCGCTTCCAAGAAGCCATCATGGGGCTCGCGGCCCCTTCCCTGACTTGCGCCGAACCCTGAAAACTCCCAACCAAGGAGGCCTTTTATGCCGGTGTTCGAATCCACGGAAAAAATGTACGAGGTGCTGGGAGCCCTCTTCAATCACCTCATGGAGCATCCGGACGTGCGGGAAAAGTTCCAGGCCGCGGGCATCACCGTGCGCTTCGAGATCAACGACCCCAAGGGGGAAATCTGGCTCTCCCCCGAGGACGGCGTCATCTGCGGGCCCTGCGAACACACCCCCACCGTCACCATGACGCTCTCCGGCGACTCCTGCCACAAGTTCTGGAAAAAGGAGCTCTCCCTGCCCGTGGCCTTGGCCAAACGCCAGATCAAGTCCCGCGGGCCCATCAACAAGATCCTGAAACTTCTCCCCCTGCTCAAACCAGCCTACGAGGCCTACCCCGAAATCGCGAAAAAGCGCGGGATAGAGGCTTAGCGGAGGGATCCCCAAAGAGATCACGGATACCGGAAAGCTTCTCGCGCAAACCCATAAAACAGGCCCCGCCATGAACGCTGTTCTCACCTTTGCCGACACCCGCACCCGGGAGTTCTTCCGCCGGTCGCTGGAGGTGCTTGCCCTTGGCCGGCGGGTGGCCGGGGAGCTGGGGCAACGGGTGTGCGTGCTTTTGCCCGGCGGGGACGTTCCCGAAGGCCTGCCCGCGGACGAGGCGGCTTCGTCCCTGGAGGCCCACGGGGCGGACGAGGTGCTTCTGCTTTCCGCCCCCGGGCTGGACCCGCACCGGGCGGACCACCTGGCACAGGCCTTGGCCGGCGCGAAGGAGGCGGAATCGCCCCGGCTGGTGCTGCTGCCCCTGAACACCCTGTGCCGGGAGGCCGCGGCCATGGCGGCGGCCAAGACCGGCTCCGGACTCATCGCGGACTGCGCGAAGCTTTCCGTGGAGGACGGACGCGTGGTGGCGGACTGCCCCTCGTGGGGCGGCCGGGTCCTGGCCCGCATCACCTGGTCGGACGCCGGGACCTGCGGGTTCGCCACCGTGGCCCCGGGAGCGGCCGTGGTCCAGGAGGCCCCGGGAGACCCCGGCGCCGCGCGAGAGCTTTCCCTCGCCCTTTCCCTGCCCGGCGAGGTGGAGGTGGAATCCCGCCGCGCCGCGCCCGCCGAGGCCGGGGACTTGTCCGAGGCCGAGGTGGTGGTGGCCGGCGGCGCGGGCATGGGGTCCGTGGAGGGTTTCGGAAAAGTGCGCGAACTCGCCGCGGCCTTGGGCGGCCGCGTGGGAGCCACCCGCCCCCCGGTGCTGGCCCACTGGGCGGACGAAGACGCCCTCATCGGCCAGACGGGAACGAGCGTAAAGCCGAAGCTCTTGGTATGCGCGGGAATCTCCGGCGCGGTGCAGTTCACCGCCGGCATCGCGGACGCCGGCCACGTGGTGGCCGTCAACCGCGACCCGTCCGCGCCCATCTTCCAGGCCGCGGACATAGGCGTGGTGGCGGACGCCGGAACGTTTGTGCCCCTGTTCACCGAGGAGGTGAAAAAGGCCGTGCTCAAGGACTTGGCCGAAGGGATGCAAAACGCCCGGGAAGCCGGCGGGCCCTCCGGCGGCCAGGGGGCCGCGGTCCGCGCCCTGCGGGAAGGCCGGGGATGGACACAGGAGGACCTGGCGGCCGCCACGGACCAGACCCCGGAATTCATCCGCCGGGTGGAACAGGGCGAGACCTCGCCCTCGGTGGCCTTTTTGCTGCGCCTGGCCCGGGCTTTGGGCGTGGACCCGGGGGCCTTTTTGGGCGCAGAGGCCCGGGCCAAGATGGCGGACCAGCGGTCCCGCGCCTTTTCCGCCCGCACCAAAAACTATTCCTACCAGACCCTCACCCCCGAGGCGGAAACCGCCCACCTGCGGGCCTTTCTGGTGGATATCGAACCCCGCCAGGCCCACAAGCCCGTGGCCTACAAGCACGAGGGCGAGGAGTTCATTTTCGTGCTGGAAGGCGCCCTGGAGCTTTTCCTGGACAAAAAGGCCCACGTGCTCCACCAGGGCGAATCCAAGCGCTTCAACTCCGAAATCCCCCACAAGCTGAAAAGCCGCTCCGACGCCACCACCCGGCTGCTGGTGGTGCTCTACACGCCTTAACCAGAAGTGGACGACCCAATCACAGGCGCTTATTGCCTTGATTTTAGTGGCATAATTATGTATAAATACATAAAATTCACCTAAGACGGAGGGCAAGATGCTAATTCCAAAAGAAATTGAGGAAGCTAAAGACAGATTTGAAAAGGCTGAGGTGCTTACGGATCCTAATAAAAAGGCAGAAGAGTTAAATGAGGGCTTAGATTTAATTGAACTATATCTTGAGGATAATCCTAATTGTTCACCTGATATCAAGCAATATATCAAAAATTTGAAAAGGGCTCACACAAGGGTACTTTTAAGGCAATTGACTGAATTGCCCGAGGTAGATATGGAAACATGGATAAATTACATTATCCTTTTTGCAATAAAACTTAAGGATGTTGTGGATTATGTTACAAAAAATGATGACTATCTTCGAAAGATACATGATGAATTTTGGGAAATACACAGAGATGAATTTATAAAACTTGCAAGACGTGCAGGATATTAAATCTATAATAGATTGTGCATCAGGATATCATATTCGAATTTTACTAATCAGGCTTCAACAAAACAAGAGAACCGTTAATTTACTAAAAACACCATGCACACCTCCTCTTAATTCGCCCACTCTCCCGTTTGACATCTCTACAAGTTATGTGTTTGCAAATTTTTGAGGTTCTTCTCCGATGGCTTCAACTGCCCGTGCACCACGATCATGCGCTGGACCACGGTGTAGAAGGTGAGGACAAAAAGGAGGATGAGGCCGGTCCACAGGATGGGCGTGCGAAAGGGCGGGAACACGGCCAAAAGAAAGGCCCACACCGCGAA
>JAFDHW010000295.1 GCA_019308705.1 Deltaproteobacteria bacterium | reverse complement strand
CAAGTAAAAACTTTGTTCCAGCAGAACGGACAGCTTGAACATGAACAGCGTGTTTTCCACATGGAACAATTTGCCTGCAAGTATGATCAGATAGCTTTCCGGGGACAAAATGTTGATCTGGTAAGGCAGGCTCTGGACCCCATACATTCCGTATGGGAACCATTGCATGATTTCGCTATTGTAAAAAAATGTATTGTAAAAGGAATAAAAAATATCGAAAGCATCCCTGGTATCGTGCATGACGATGGTGGTGTTGAACAGCAGGGGAAAGGACAGCACAAAAAGCAGGAGGAGCAGGAAAAGAAAGTCGGCGTTGAGCCCCTTGTCCCGGGATCGGCCAGGAGCGGATTTTCCGCTGGCGTTCATGCAGTTCCGTGGTAGGGGTTTTTGGGGAAAAGTTGGCCCGAATTAACAAAGCATACCTGGAATTTTCCGGGGGATCAAGGCGGCGGAGACACGGGCGTCCCGCCAAGGGGCGGCTGCCCGGGAGACGGCCGTTTCCGGCCGGGATTACCGGCCGGGCATGGTGGTCACCCCCACCCAGGCGCCGGGCGGGGAGATTTTCTGAAAGGCGTTGCAGCGGGCCAGAAGCAGCTTGCTGGCCGTGTCAAAGGGCATCTGTTGGCGGAGCTTGTGGAAGAGTTCGCCGGCTTCGGCAAATTCCCGGTTGCGGTACAGGCGCAGGGCCTTGGCGTATTCCCGGGCCCATTTTTCCTTGGCCGCGGCTTTTTTCTCTTCGTCTGCGGCAAATACGTCGTAGATGACGAGGTTCTCCGAAACCCCGGGCACGGCCACGGTGTCGATTTCCCTCACGCGGTCATGCTTTCGGTCTGTCGCCCGGATGAATTTTTCGCTGGCCGCCACCTGCAGGCCGTAGGTCTTGGCCAGGCGTTCCAGGCGCGAGGCGCCGGCAACCGGGTCGCCCAGGTAGACGCACGCCCCGTCCACGGCCGGGCCGCCGCCAAGAATCTTTCCGTAATCCAGCCCCACGCCTACGGCCAGGGAGGTTCCCCTTTTCTCCGCCCACCTGCGAACCTCGGCCACCACCTCCAGGGCCGCGGCGAGGGCCTTGGCCGCGCCTTTTCCATCCTCGTCGGGGAAGAACACCCCGGCGGTGTCCCCCACCATCTGGCCCATGGCCCCGCCGTGGTTGCCTGCGGCGGCACGCACCAGCCCGAAGTATTCGTTCAGCAGGGAAAGGCACCGGGACGGGTCCATGGAGCGGCTGATTTCGGCAAAGGACCTGAGCCCCGCGTACATCACGGCCATGGTCTTTTTGAAGGGCCGCATTTCGCCTTCGCCCGCGGGCTCGGCGATGCCGGAAAGCTCCGGCGGCACGTCCATGATGGAGACCGTGGAAGTGCGGGCGGCGTACAGGATGGGACCCGCGGCCAGGGTCAGGATCTTCACCAGACGAAGGTCGTTTTCGCGGTAGTTCATGTGCCGGGAGGAGGACACGTTCACCGTGCCGATGACATCGCCCTTGACCAGGATGGGCACGCAGAGGAGCGAGGCCACCTCGTAGTTGCCGGGCACGAAGCGGGGGTCCTCCGAGGTGTCCACCACCACTTCCGCCTCGCCGGACAGAAGCACGTGCCCGGCGATGCCCACCCCGGGCTTTAGCACCGGACGCTGGTTTTCCGGGAATTTCCGGCCGAACCCGGCCACCACCTCCAGCCGGCCGGTCTTTTCGTCGGCCAGCATCACGGAAGCGGCCGTGGACTCGATGTACTTGGTGGCCTCGTCCACGATGTGGGCGGCGATCCGGGCCACGTCCAGCGACTCCGCCGCCTTTTCCGAGACCTCCCGCATGAGGGCGAGTTCGTCCTCGTGCTCGGCCACCTTGTCCAGCAGGTCCCGTTTGTCCCACTCCTTTTCCACCAGGGTGGAAAGCACCCCTGCTACGACGTGGGCCTTCTGCCCCCCCTGGACCCACCCCAGGGTCCGGCCGCGGACCTTTATGGGAATCTCGTGGGAGGCCTTGCCGGTCACGGAGCCCGCCAACAGGGTCTGGCGGTGGTCCGTGACCGTGGCGGGCTCCCCAAGCCCGTTCAAAAGGTCCATCAGCATGGTCTGCCACTCTTTGGTGACCAACCTGGCGAAATTCATGGACCAAGCCCTTGTTGCCGCACCAAGCCCTTGTTGCCGCGGCGGGAAGGTCAAAAGCCGAATTCTACAGGAATGCCCAGGCAGTTCCTATCATGCTTCCCTCTGGCAAGCAATCAAAAAATCCGCACCGGACAGACAACCGGCACAAGGTTTGGGCGTAAATAACCGTTTCCCAAAATGGTTCAGTCTTACTGAACGAAAACGCCGCGCCCCACCGATTTTGGGGGGCGGGCGCTTGCCAATCCGCGGCAGAGGATATATGCATATCCAACCGTTGATTCCGAACAAGGGCGTTTGGAACCATCAGCCACGACGGCGGGCTGGTGGTTTTTTTGTCCGGGGCGGGAAACGCGCCCCAAGGGGAGCATAAGCCATGTGCCGCCTGTTTGCCATGACCAGCACCGATCCCTTCACGCCCATGGTGGCCCTGAAAACCTTGGACGTGATGCGGGAGGGTCACGACGGCTCCGGAGTGGGCTTGTTCCTTTCGGACCTGGCTGGCCCCTGGGAGGAGATGAAGGGCGCGCCCATCCTCTCGGGCATTTTCACCAACGAGGGGCTCAAGCGCTTGGACCGCTTCATGATGGAGTTGGGGTTCACCACCAAATACAAAGTGTCCATGCGGGTTTCCAAGACCCCGCCCCCGGGCGTGCCCCGGCGGGACGTCTACCTCATCCGGGCCTACGAGTATCCCGACGACTGGGAGGGGCTTTGCCCGGAGGAGGTCAAAAGCCGCCTTTTGTCCGTACGCCTGCAGCTGAGGCTCATGGGCGAGGAGAACGGCGACATGATCGTCTACTCCTTCTGGCCGGACGTGATCATGATCAAGGAGCTCGGCGAGCCGCGCGTGGTGGCGAGTTATCTGGACCTGGACCGCACCGACCTTTCCGCCCGGGTGGTTCTTGCCCAGGGGAGGCAGAACACCAACTACGCCATCAACCTCTACGCCTGCCACCCTTTTTTCCTCCAGGGGTTCTCCGCCATGACCAACGGCGAGAACACGGCGTTCATCCCCATCCGGGAATACCTGTCCTCCCGGGGGTTCGCGGGCTACACGGGCTACCAGTCGGATTCCGAGGTGTTCACCCACATCCTCCACTATACTTTGCACACCCTGGGCCTGCCCCTGGAAGCCTACAAGCATGTGATCACGCCTTTGTCCGACGCCGAGGTCGCCGACCACCCGGACGGCGAATTCCTCCGCCGCCTCAAGCAGACCTGCCGCCGGCTCATCGTCGACGGCCCCAACTGCGTCATCGGGTGTTTGCCGGACAAGTCGCTGTTCATGGTTCAGGACAAGAAGAAGCTCCGCCCCGGCGTGGTGGGGGGGAAGCCCGGGACCTGGGCTTTTTCCTCGGAAACCTGCGGCTTGGACGCCATTTTGCCGGACCGCGACAAGAGCTTTGACTTTCAGCCCATGCACCTGGACACGGCCGTGGTGGGGCCGGACCGCCAGGAGGTGACCGTATGCAGACAAACACAACCATTACCCCTTCCACGCTGAGCGTAAAGGACCTGCCCTGGCAGATCCTCTGGCAGAAGGACCGCTGCACCCTGTGCGGCCGATGCACGGC
>JAFDHW010000294.1 GCA_019308705.1 Deltaproteobacteria bacterium | reverse complement strand
TCGGGCTCGCCCGATTTCCGCGCTGGCCGCGTTATCGGGGCTCGGCGTACCAAAGTACGCCTTCACCCCTCCAGCCTTGCCAGCACGGAAATCAGGCTTCGTGAATAATCCGGGTTACACCGTCGCCTCGTAGTGTGCGTCGCGGATGATTCTTTGGACGTCCAGGATCAGCGCCACGGAGCCGTCGCCCAGGATGGTGGCGCCCGATACGTCGGTGACCTGGCGGAACACCGGTCCCAGGGACTTGATCACGGTCTGGTGGTCGCCGATCACCTGGTCGACCACGAACCCCACCCGGTGTTCCCCGGCCCGGGCGATGACCACCTTTTCGACCTCCGACATGGACACGCCCAGGCGGAAGCGGTCCTTCAACCGTATGTAGGGAACCATCTCGCCCCGCACGGTGATGGTTTTCCGGCCCCGCCCGCGCACGATGTCCTCCCGGGTGAATTCCACGCACTCCTCGATGGAGGAAACCGGGATCACGTAGTAGTCGTCTCCCACGGCCACCAGCAGGCCGTCGATGATGGCCAGCGTCAGGGGGATCTTCAGGGTGACCACCGTGCCGGCGCCCTTTTCACTCGAAACCAGGATCTCGCCGTCCAGGGCCTCGACGCTCTTTTTCACCACGTCCATGCCCACGCCCCGGCCGGACACGCCGGTGACCCGGCTGGTGGTGGAAAACCCCGGCATGAAGATGAAGTCGAAGATCTGCCGGTCGGAAAGCTCCGCGCCCGGGGCGCACAGGCCCATTTTCTCGGCCTTGGCGCGGATGGCTTCGGCGTCCAGACCCCGGCCGTCGTCCGCCACCCGGATGAGCACGTAATCGCCGGAATGCTCCGCGGTCACGGAGATGGTCCCTTGGGGATGTTTGCCTGTTGCGGCGCGCTCTTCGGGAGACTCGATGCCGTGGTCCGCGGCGTTCCTTAAGATGTGCACCAGCGGGTCGCCGAGGCGCTCGATGACCGTCTTGTCCAGTTCCGTCTCCCCCCCGAAAACGGAAAAGGCCACGTCCTTGCCCAGTTCATGGGAAAGGTCCCGCACCATGCGCTTGAACCGGGAGAACAAGGTGCCGATGGGCACCAAGCGGCAGCTCATGGCGTTGTCGCGCAACTCCATGGTCAGCCGCTCCACCTCCTCGGAAACCCGGCGCAGGTCCTCGTCCGCCAGCCTGGCCGAGGCGCTGGTCAACCGCGCCTGCACGGTGACCATCTCCCCCACCAGGTCCACCAGCTTGTCCAGCCGGTGGGCCGGCACCCGGATGGAGGAAATCTCCTTGCCGTTTTTCCCCTTGCCGTTTTGCCCCGCCCGGACGGGGCCGCCGCCCGAGGCTTCCCGGCCGGCGCGGGCAAGGGCCTTGGAGTGGTCCTCGTCCGCGCCGGCGTCCTTTCTTGCCTTTGCCTTTGAACGGATTTGGGCGGAGCTTTCGGCGGAGGACAGGTCTTCGGCCAGGCGCACCAGGCGTTTCAAATCCTTTGGCCCGGGGTCTTCCGCGGTCTCCAGAAACTCCAGGAGCATGGGCGCATGCGCCTGCAAATGGGGGGAGGCTTCCAGGCGCTCGATGATCAGTTTGCAGTCGTCCTCCACGAACAGGAACACGTCCCGGATGGCTTCCTCGCCCTTTTCCGTGGTTACCACGGCGTCCCAGAAGGTGAAGCAGGCGTCGGCGTCGATACGGTCCAGGGGCGGGATGCGGCCCGTGCGGGCGGCCACGGTGCACTCCCCCAATTCCCGCAGTTCTTTCAACAGCCCGGTGACGCGGGTTCCCCGGCGGAAGAGATCCGGGGAGGGCTCGAAGCGCACCCACCAGGTCTCCGGACCCATGGTCTTTTCCCCTCCCTGCGTTTCCACGGGAGGCGGTGCGTCACCCCCCTTCCCCTGGGTGAGGGCCGAAAAGTCCGCCTTCAAGGCCTGCACGGCGTCCGGGTCCGGCGGGTCGCCGCCGTCGAGTTCCTCCACCATGGTCTGGATGAGGTCCCGGGCGGCCAGGGTGAGGTCGATGAGGCGGCCGGAAACCTCCAACGCGCCTTCCCGGGCCAGGGACAGGGCGGTTTCCACCTCATGGGCAAAGGAAGCCAGCTCGTCGAGGCCGAACATGGACCCGGACCCCTTGACGGTGTGCACGGCACGGAAAATCCGGTCCAAGAGATCCGGATCCGCCGGATTTTCCTCCCACTCCAAAAGGGAGTCTTCCAGCTCTGCCAGGAGCTCGAGGGCTTCCTCCCTGTAACTTTGCTGGAAAATGTCCAGGTAATCGTCGGCCATGGAATTCACTCCATCACTTTCTTCACGACCTTTAAAAGTTGCTCGGGCTTGAAGGGTTTCACGATCCAGCCCGTAGCCCCGGCCTCGCGGCCTTCCTTTTTCTTGTCTTCCTGGGAGGCGGTGGTCAAAAGCACGATGGGGGTGTACTTGGTGGCGGGCAGGGCCCGCATGCGGCGGGTCATCTCGATGCCGTCCATGACCGGCATGTAGAGGTCCGCGATGACCATATCCACCGGGTTATCCGCCACCACGGCCAGCGCCTCCTCCCCATTCTCCGCGGAAAGCACCTCGTATCCCGCCTGGGTGAGGGTGAACCGGACCATCTGGCGGATGCTCTTGGAGTCATCCACGCTCAAGATCACCTGGCTCATTTCTCCATCCTTTCGCCCGTTTTTACGTCCTGCACCCCCTGGGAACCCGGGGGCCAGGGGATTCCCGCGTCGGCGGCCCCTTTGGCGAACGCCGGTGAAGGGTTTGTGAATTCCAGTGCTATTCCCCGGTCCCGGGCGTACCGAAAGGCGGCGCAAAGCACCTGGAGGCAGGCCACGGAAATCTTTTCCACGTTTTCCAGGTCCACCCTCAGGTTCCCGGCCTCGCCCAGGGCTTCCAGGAGTTCCTCCTTGAGCCCCTGGGCCCTGTCCACGGAGAGCGCCCCGCATAGTATGACCGTCCTTGCATCGCCGTCCGCCCGGGGTATCTGTTCCATTGCACGCACCCGCGCCCCACGCCCGATCAAAAGGGCGAAAAGGTTTCTAAAAAAGCTCCACGTTATCCCCAAGCTCGTCAGCCTCGTCAGCCTGGGCATCGTCCGCTTCCGCGCTCTCGCCAAAAATTTCCAGACCCTGGTCCTGTTCGCCATTGACCACCTTGTCGTGCACCACGAACTCCTGTCCCACGGTGTAACGGGTCTCCGCCCGGTCGAGGATCTCCCGGTCCTCTTCCCCGCAGCCCGCCATGGAGTCCGAAAGGGCGAGCAGCTCCTCCAGTTCCCCCACGGCTTCCGAGACGCCGGCCGCTAAGCCAAGCAAAAAATCCAACAGCCGCTTCGTGCGGTCCACGATGCTTTTCAAGCGTTCCACCTTGCCCAGGGCGTCCGTGGAGAACTGCTGGAACCGGGCATGGGTGGACGCCAGCTCCTGGATCTGCCCCTGGGCGGACCCCGCGCCGCTCCGGGCCATTTCCCGGCCAAAGGCGGAAGCTAAGCCCGCCCCTCCCGCCTTCTTCGCCCACCCGGCCAGCCGGCCGACGGACTGTTCCATCCTTGCGGCAAGGGCCGCGGACTCGCGGGAAAGGTCCATCACCAGCGCGGCAAGCGTGGACAGGGCCTTTCCCTGCTCCCCGGCCTTGACCGCCACGATGTCCGCGTTGGTGGCCATGATGCGCAAATCCGCGCATGCGGGCCACGCTCTTTTGCATCCTTTCCATGGGGCCCTGGCAGCGAAGCATGACCTGTTCGAACTGTTCCATGGTCTGCTGGAGCACGGCGAAAAGATCCTTCCGCCCCTGCTTCCCTGCGCCCGAAAACCGCTCGCCGGCGCGGGAGGAAAGGTCGATGAGGGCCCGGCCCATGCCCTCGGACTCCTCGGCGATGCCGCGGAAAGCCTCGTAGATGACGGAATGGACCTCGTGGATTTCCGTGAGCAGCTTGTCCATGTGGGCTTTCTGCAGGCGCAGGATGCCCGCCACCCGCGGGCAGCCCTTTTCCCGGCCCCCGGCCTCGGCCAAAAGCGAACCCGCGTCCTCCAAGGCCTCGATCACGTGGTCGATGCGCTGCTTCATGCTGTCGTGGAACTGGATGGCCACCACCACCTTCTCCACCCGCCGGTCCATGTTCCGGGAATAATCCCCCGCCCTCTCCATGGCGGAAAAGGAGCCCTTCATGATCCCGTCGATGGTCTGCATGGCGCCCCTGAGCAGGTCCTCGGATTCTTGGACCAGGTCCTTCAGCCTCTCACGGCCTTCGGCGATTTCCCTGGCCAGTCGCTGCTGGTCCGCCAGGGTGCTTTCCGCCTCGCGGTGAATCTCCCGCCCCAGATGCTTCACTTCTTCGGCGAACCGCCTCACGTCCCCGCAGAAATCCCTGAAGGACGCATGGCCGTCCCGCATCTTGGCCGCCTCCAGGTTCACGTTGAAGGCGATGCTCCGAAGCTCGAGACCCATGGAAATCATGGACCGGGAAATCCTTTTCATCGACTCCAGCGCGCCGCCCGTGTCCTGCAGAAGCTCCAGGTCCGACGCTGCGCGGTCGAGGCAGCCGCGTACGTTTTCCAGACACTCCCGGGCCCGCACCTCCACCTGGCCCAAAACGGTCTCCCCGGACCCGCCGACAAGACGCAGGGTTTGCGCGGTGCTGCGGCTCAGGCCGGATGCCTCGGAGTAGGCGAAATGCAACTGGTCCCCCAAGGACAAAAAGTCCGACTCCGAGTCGCGGGCCAGCCGGCGAAGGCCCCCCTTCAATCCGGAAATCTTCTCCTGGAGGCGGCGCACCGCGGCCAGGGAACTTGCGTCTTTTTCCTCCAGGACCTGCACCGGGGAGACGGCGGCGCTTTCCCGGGGGCCTCGGGACGAAACAAACCAGCCCCGCCATGCCGCGCCCAGACTCCCTAGCTTGTGTAAAGCGCGCTCCATGACCCTCCCCAAAACCACGGAGCCGTCTCCCCGTCTGCCTGAAATCAGACAAAAAGGAGTATCGCCGCGGGAATCCGCAAAACCTTTGCACAAAAATTTGCAGAAACCCGGCGGGCTGCTCCGGTTCCCGGGCCGGCCCTGTGG
>JAFDHW010000293.1 GCA_019308705.1 Deltaproteobacteria bacterium | reverse complement strand
GAAATCGGGCGAGCCCGAAGGGTGAACAATTTTGCCCGAATGGCAGCATTCCTCCAATAATCAGACCGTCTTTGGCGCAAGACCCAAAAAACAGCTCCAACGGATTGAAACTAACGAAAAATTCGATCTCGGGCAAAACTGCTCATGAATAATCCGGGGGAGGAAAAAGACGCTGGTGTAAAGGGGAATTGCGCTTGGCTCCCGCCGGGGTTATCCTTTTGGGAACTTTTTCAAGGGGGTGCGCCATGAAACCGGGCAGCCCAAAGAGCAAACACCACGGGATGCGGGCGGCAGCCTTCCGCACGATAACCGTGCTGCTGGGCGGCGTGTTTCTGGTGGCCGCGGCGGTGAAGGTCGCGGACATGGCCCTGTTCACCCGGCAGATCCTGGACTACGGGATAGTGTCGTCCTGGCCCCTTGCCGCAGCCGGGGCGTGGGGCTTCGTGTTCGCGGAATCCATCCTGGCCGGCGCGCTCCTCGCGGGCTGGCGGCCAAGGGAAGCCCTGTGGGGCACGGCAGCGCTCCTTCTGGTGTTCATCGGCGTCACGGGCTGGGCCTGGGCCGGGGACGGAGTGGACGACTGCGGGTGCTTCGGCGAGCTTTTGAAGCGCACCCCGGGCCAAGCCCTGGCCGAGGACCTGGTTCTGCTGGCCATCGCGGCCGCGGCCCTGATGCTCCACCGGCCGGGGAAACCGCGCCTGCAAAGATTCCGGGCGTCCGTTACCGTCCTGTTCGCCTTGGCGGGCCTTGTCCTGCCTTGGGTGTTCGGCCTCTCCTTTTCCGCCCTGCCCCGGGGCCGGGCCGGAGAGGCCCCGCCCCTGGGCCGGGTGGCCATCCTTCAAGGCCCGGAAGTGGACCTTTCCTCGGGCCGGTGGCTCCTTGAGATCATGGACACGGGCTGCGACCACTGCGCCGAGGCCGTGATGCCGTTGAACATGGTTCACCAAGAGCCGTCCATGCCCCGGGTAGCCGCGCTCTCCGTGAACGAGCCCGGGGCGGTCGAGGACTTCATCGCCCGCACCGGGGCGGAATTTCCCATCCTCAAGGTGGCCAGGGAGGACTACCTGCGCCTTTTGGGGGACGGCGAGATCCCCCGCTACATCCTGGCGGCGGAAGGAACTATCGTTTCCGTGTGGGACGGCGAGCTTCCGGGGTTCGAAGAACTGGCTCCGCCCTAGCCCGGATTATCAGGGACGTTGGTCCTCGGGGCAGGGGTCCATGTGCAGGACCACCTCGGCCAGGGAGGGGAATTCGGCGAACAGGCGCGCCTCCACCTCCTCGACGATGGCGTGGCCCTCGGCCACGGTCAGCGAGCAGTCCACCACGATGTGGGCCTGCATCTGGTAGCGGTCCGCGGAGGAACGCACCTTGAGGTCGTGCATGCCCATGACTCCCGGGGTGTCGCGCACCACCCGGGCGATCTTGCGGATCACCTCGGGCTCCGGGGCCCGGTCCATGAGTTCGGACAACGCGTCGGAGAACATGGACAGGCCCACCTTGAGCACCAAAAGGGCCACCAGGACGGCGGCCCAGGCGTCCAGCACGGCCCAGGAGTCCCTGATCCGCGCGCCGGCCACGCCGATGGCCACGGCCACGGAGGAGAGCGCATCGGACCGGTGGTGCCAGGCATTGGCCACCAGGGCCCGGGAATGGAGCTTCTTGCCTGTGTTCACGGTGTAGTGGTACAAGGCCTCCTTGACGCCGATGGACACCATGGCGGCCACGGCGGCCACCCACCCCGGCGGCGCGGGGTTTCCCCGCAGGATGGTCGCCCCGGCCTCCCAGCCGATGTAGACGGCCGCGGCCACCAGGATAACGGCCACCACGGCCGAGGACATGGTTTCCACCCGGGCATGGCCGAAGTGGTGGGTCACGTCCGCCTTTTTACGCCCCGCGGAAAGCCCGAACAGCACCACCACGTCCGTGAACAGGTCCGAGAGCGAGTGCACCGCGTCGGCCACCAGGGCCTGGCTGCCGGCAAAGACCCCGGCCACAAACTTCACCCCGGCCAGGGCGATGTTGGCGAACAGCCCCACCAGGGTTACCCTGGTCCCCGCCTCCGGGGGTATGGACGAAACATCCGGCATGGCGCGGCCTCCGTTTCCACTGCCTCCGGTGTTACCGCACCCGCCGGAAAATTGCAAAAAAAACCCCGCCCTGCGCGGCTGGTGTACACGATGGACAAAAACAGCATCCTCGGCCGGGCGGGCCGGCTGCGGGAAACCCTCGCGCCGGCGCTTGTGCAATGGTTCGAACGCTCCGGCCGGGACCTGCCCTGGCGCGCGGACCCCTCCCCCTACAAGGTGCTGGTGTCCGAGGTCATGCTCCAGCAGACACGGGTGGACACGGTGCTGCCCTACTTCGACCGCTGGATGCGCCGATTCCCGAACCCGGAAGCCCTGGCCCGCGCCACGGAAGACCAGGTGCTCAAGGCATGGGAGGGCCTGGGCTACTACCGCCGCGCATTGAACCTTCGCCGCGCGGCATGGGTCATCTGCGAGAGACACGGCGGCCGTGTGCCCGCGGACCACGCCGCGCTCTTGGCCCTCCCTGGCGTGGGGGCCTACACCGCCGGGGCGATCATGAGCTTTGCCCACAACCTGCCCTTTGCGGCCGCGGACGTGAACGTGCGCCGGGTGCTGGCGCGGGTCTTCAAGGTGGAGGAGCCGGTCCGGAAAAGCGCGGTGGCCCGGGTTCTGGATGAGGCAGCGGCCCGACTCATCCCGGAAGGATACGCCCGGACGTTCAATTCCGCGCTCATGGAACTGGGGGCGGTGGTGTGCACGGCCAAGAGTCCGGCGTGCGCCGCGTGTCCGGCCCGGTCCCACTGCCTGGCGGCCCGGGAAGGAAAACAGGACCGGATCCCCGTGAAACCGCCCAAAAAGCCTTCCACGCCCATCCAGGTGGTGGCCGGAGTGCTGGAGCAGGACGGCCGCGTCCTGGTGCAAAAAAGGCCCCGGACCGGGCTCATGCCCGGGTTGTGGGAATTTCCCGGCGGCAAGCTGGAGCCCGGGGAGACCGCGGAAGATGCCCTGGTGCGGGAGTTCATGGAAGAGCTGTGCCTGGCCGTTGAGCCCCTTGGCCGCATCACCACCATCCGCCACGCCTACACCCGGTTCTCCGTGACCCTGCACGTGCTGGCCTGCCGCATGGACCCGCCGGGCCAGCAACCCTGCTCCAAGGCCGCGGACGAGGTGCGGTTCGTGAAGCCGGACAAGCTGTCCACCCTGGCCTTTCCCGCTGCGGACAAAAAACTGATCAAACTATTGCAGAAACAGCGGGAAGAATAGCCCGGATCATTCACGAGCCCGAAGGGTGAAACATTCCGCCAACATCAAAATTCCTTTAAAAAAGCGGAGCGTATGTTCCAATCATCCACCAATCAACCATTAACACCTTTAAAATATTAGATATATTCTGTTCAACGAAATTTTTCATGAATGATTCGGGTTAGGAGTCCCGGGGCCGCGGCCCGCGGAAACGGGAAGCATCCCCGAACCAGACCATTGGTCCGTTTCGGCCGGATCATGGAAGCATCCTTTCCCGTGTCCCTTGTGCATAAAGCAAAACAGGCGTTGCGGACCATGCGGAGGGTGCCGTATTTTAGCCCGGATTATTCACGAAGCCTGGTTTCCGTGCTGGCAAGGCTAGAGGGGTGAAGGCGTACTTTGGTACGCCGAGCCCCGATAACGCGGCCAGCGCGGAAATCAGGCGAGCCCGA
>JAFDHW010000292.1 GCA_019308705.1 Deltaproteobacteria bacterium | reverse complement strand
GGTGCATGAATGCATGTTCACTCACCAGCAGGGGCGGCTCCGGCCCCGAGGAAGTCCTCCACCAGCCGGAAGATTTCCCCTTCCTGGTCCGGCCGCACCCATTGCATGCCCGGCTCCTTCTTGAACCAGGTGAGCTGGCGCTTGGCGAACCGGCGGGTCTGCTTGGCGATTTCCTTCCGCATCTCCTCAAAGCCGAGCCCGCCGGCCAGGTACCGGACCACCTCCTTGTACCCGATGGACTGAAAGGGCTTGCTTGTGGGGTCATAGCCCTGCTGGAGAAGGGTTTCCACCTCCTCCACCAGGCCCTGCTCCAGCATGAGATCCGTGCGGCGGTTGATGCGGGCGTACAGGTCCTCCCGCTCCGGGGCAAGGCACAGGGAAAGGTGCCGGTAGGGGCTTTGGGAAAACCCGTGCTCCTCCTGGAGCCGGGAGATGGGCGCCTCCGCCAGGGTGGCCACCTCCAGGGCCCGGACGATGCGCACCGCGTCGTTTTGGTGGATCCTCCCCGCGGCCGCGGGGTCCACCCGGGCCAGGCGCGCGTGGAGTGCGGGCGCGCCAAGCGCTTCCGCCTCCGCCCGCAGCCGGTTCCGCAACGTGGGGTCGGATTTTCCCGGCGCGAACAGGCCGTACAGAAAGGCGCGGATGTACAGGCCCGTGCCGCCGGCCACGAACACCTTCTTCCCCCGGGCGTGGATCTTGGCCGCGGCCTCCCGGGCCAGCCTGGAGAACCGGGCCGCGTCAAAGGGCTCGTCCGGCTCCACCACGTCGACGAGGTGGTGGGGGACCCTGGCCTGCTCCCCGGCCGTGGGTTTGGCCGTACCCACGTCCATGCGCCGGTACACGGCCATGGCGTCTGCGGAGATGATCTCTCCGTCAAACCGCTCGGCCAGGCGGATGGACAGGGAGGTCTTTCCCGAGGCCGTGGGCCCGGCGATGACCACCACCGGCGGTTTTTGGGCTTCGTTATCCATGGTTCGCTCAAAAAAAGGCCCCTCTCCCTGGGGAAAGGGGCCCTGGATCGGATGCGGGCGGCCGGCCCTAGGCCAGCGTCACTTCATAGTACAGGGTGTAGCGGGCCAGAAGCTCCGCGATCTTGTCCTTGATGGTCTTTTCGTCCACGCCCGTCTTGGGCTTGATCTTGATCTCCACGATGGTGCCGTGGACCTTGTGCTCGCCCACGGTGATCTCCACGGACTCGGCCAAGTCGTCCAAAAGCGGCGCCAGTTCCTTCTCATACACCCGCTTGGTGGCGTCCCAGCGGAGTGCGGGCTTGAAGATCTTGCCCACCGGGGTGAGGGGGATCTGTGGGGTGATGACGATCTCCTTGGGCACGGCGGCCTTTTCGCCCACGTTCTTCTTGGCCCAGTCCATGATCTCGGCCTCGGTCACGGACGCGCCCTCGGCGATTTCCACGTAGGCCACGGGCACCTCGCCCGCGTGGGCGTCCGGCCGGCCCACCGCGGCCACCATCTTGATGTCGGGCATCTTGTACAACGGCTCCTCGATGGCTGCGGGGTCGATGTTGTGGCCGCCGCGGATGATGAGCTCCTTGGTGCGGCCCGTGAGCCACAGGTAGCCATCCTCGTCCAGGCGGCCCATGTCGCCCGTGTTGAACCAGTCACCCTCGATCCAGATGCCCTTGTTGTGGGCTTCCTCCACGTAGCCTTTGAAGATGTTGGGGCCGGAGATGCACACGTTGCCGATCTCGCCGGGGGCGCAGTTGCGTTCAAAGTTGCCTTCGTCGTCCAGCTTGACGATGCGCAACTTCTGGTAGGGCATGCGGATGCCCACGGAGCCCACCTTGCGCTCCCCGTCCTTGGGGTTGATGGCCGAGGCCACCGCGCCTTCGGTGAGGCCGTAGCCCTCGAGGATCTTCATGCCCGTGTGTTTCTCGAACCGCCGGAAAAGTTCCACGGACAAGGGAGCCGCGCCGCACACCGCGTAGCGCAGACTGGAGATGTCCGCATCGCCCACCGGGATGTCCAGCATCACGGAAAGCACGGTGGGCACCGCGGAGAACATCGCGGGGCGGTACTTTTCCACGATCTTGTAGAAGTTCTTCATCACCGACGGGTCGCGGTAGCCCATGGGCGAAAGGATGACCACATGGCCGCCGTAGCCGAAGGGGGTGAGTCCCGTGACGATGGTGCCGTTGCAGTGGAACAGGGGAAGCCCGCACAGCACGGTGTCGTCCTTGCCCATGCCGCCCATTACGTGGAGGTCGAAGGTCATGACCACCTCGTTGAAATGGGTGCGCCGGGCCAGCTTGGGCGTGCCCGTGGTGCCGCCGGTGTGGTACAGGCTGGCGATGTCGTCCGGCTGGATGTCCCGCTCGAAGGTGAGCTTGCCGCCGGGGTACTGGTCGATCTTCTCGTCAAACCCGTAAATGCCCTCGGCCTCGTCCGTGGGGCCGGCGACCCTCAGCACGTGGGTGAGGGTGGGGATGTCCTTGCGGATGGAATCCACCTTCTGCCAGATCTCCGCGCCCGGGATCTCGCCCAAGCACACCAGCACCTTGGTCTTGGCCGCGGTGCAGATGTCCTTGATGGTTGCGGCTTCCAGCAGGGGATTGATGGGGTTGGCGATGCCCGCCAGCTCCGCGCCCCACAGGGTGAAGTGGGTCTGGGGCAGGTTGGGCAGAATGTAGGTCACCACGTCTTCGGGCCCGACGCCCAGGTCGTGGAACATGTTGGCCGCCTGACGGATGCGGTGCATGAGCTGGCCGTGGGTGATGACGATGGGGTTCTCGTAGGAATCCCCGTTCATCAAAAAGGAAATGGCCGGCGCGTCCGGGTTCAGCGCCGTGCCCCGCTCCAGCAGCTCGCGTACGTTGCGTTCCTTCACGCGCTCCGTATAAGGGACCTCCTCGATCTTCTCGATGTCCGCGAGCCCGCGGATGGTGAACTTCTCCTCCATGCCCCCTCCTCTCTGGGTATGCCTTTTATGAGATGGTCCTTTGGGAAGAAACGCCGGCGCGTGGGGGAGAAGGTCCGAACGGACCCCCGCCGGAAAACAAGAATCAATCTCGCACAAAATCCCCTTGAATGCAATGCTGGCCCCGGGGCAGGGTTGCGGGCATATGCCCAAAAGTTGTGAATATGGGCACAAGCATTGACAGGCCCCGCACTTATGAGTATGGATTCATTTCCAGGCGGAAGGCCTCATGGCCCCCGAAGGCGGGCCGCCCGCGGCCCTGGAGGGGCCGGGCCCCGAGGAACCCCGTCTTATCGGGCTTTTGGGGAGGTTGGTAAAACCAATTTTCATTGACATCTTCCCTGGCAGGGGATAGGTTTTTCGCTCGACCTGGGCGAGCCCCGGGTATTCTTACATAAGCCCTTGAAATAATTTATATTTTTGTGTTACCGGGCCATTTCCCGGGCCCCGGCCGGGCGCATGTTCCGGCCGGACCCGTCCCAGAAACCCAGGGCCCGGTCAAGCTACCCATCGGGAGAACGGCATGAGCAGCAAGGTCAATGGATCGGTGATGGTGGTCGGAGGCGGCATCGCGGGAATGCAGGCCGCCCTGGACCTGGCGGAATCCGGGTACTACGTCCACCTGGTGGAAAAGACCTCGTCCATCGGCGGCATGATGTCGCAGCTGGACAAGACCTTCCCCACCAACGATTGCGCCATGTGAATCATCTCGCCCAAGCTGGTCGAGGTCGGCCGGCACATCAACATCGAGCTGCATACGCTCTGCGAGGTGGAAGAGGTAAACGGCGAGGCGGGCGA
>JAFDHW010000291.1 GCA_019308705.1 Deltaproteobacteria bacterium | reverse complement strand
TGGAGCGGAATCCGCGCCTCCCTCTTCCTGCGGGCGCTGAGCTCCGGCCCGCCGCGCCGTGGGCGCGGAACCGGAAGAAAACAACACCAAGACGCCCCACAGGGACCGTCTATAGCCGCTCCGGCCCGGCTCGGCCCGCGGCGGGGCCCCCATCATGCCTCAGCTCGTTTATCCCTTTTTGTCCTTTTTCCTGTGCCTGGCCCTCACCCCCGTGGTGCGCGCGCTGGCGCGCCGGCGCGGCTGGCTGGCCAACCCTTCCGCCGACCGCTGGCACGAGCGGCCCACCGCGCTCTTGGGCGGAATCGCCATCTTCACGGCCATGGCCGTGCCCCTGGTTTTGCTGTCGGATTTCCCTCTGGATTTCCTGTTCGCCCCGGCCGCCATCAGCCACGGGCGGGACGCGGCCACGGGCGCGGCGCTGCTTTTCGGCGCGGGCGCCATGTTCCTGTGGGGCCTGGTGGACGACTTCGTCCACATCAAGCCCTACACCAAGCTTTTGGGCCAGATCTTGGCCGCCAGCGCCATCGCGTTCTTCGGCTACCGGCTCCAGTGGGTGGAATCCTTGACCGCGGACACGCTTCTGACCATCCTGTGGATGGTGGGCATCACCAACGCGCTGAATCTTTTGGACAACATGGACGGCCTGTGCGCCGGGGTGGGGGCCATCGCCGCGCTTCTTTTGTCCGTGCTTCTGAGGGACGCGTTTCCCCTGGCCTCGCTCTACGCCCTGCTCCTGGCGGGAGCCGCCCTGGCCTTTTTGGTGTACAACTTCCGGCCCGCGAGCATCTTCATGGGAGACTCGGGGTCGTTGACCATCGGGTTTTCCCTGGCGTTCCTCTCCGTGGTCTACTCCCATTTCGCGGCCCCGGCCCACAGCCTGCACGCCATCGCCGTGCCGCTTTTGGTGCTCATGGTGCCCATCTTCGACACCACCCTGGTCACCATCATCCGCACCCTTTCCGGCAGAAAGGCCTCCGTCGGCGGCAAGGACCACACCTCGCACCGGCTGGTCCTGATCGGGCTTTCCCAGACAAAGGCCGTACTGCTGCTCTACGCGGCCACGGCCGTGTTCGGCGTGGCGGGCCTGTTCGTGCACCGCACCGACGCGTTCACCTCGCCCACGGTCATCGCGCCCGTGGGCATGGCCGTGGTCCTCATGGGCATCTACCTGGCCCAGCTCAGGGTATACCCGGAAAAGGAATTCTCCGCCCTGCGCGACAAGGC
This sequence comes from Deltaproteobacteria bacterium, assembly GCA_019308705.1. Lineage (GTDB taxonomy): Bacteria > Desulfobacterota > Desulfobacteria > Desulfobacterales > Desulfatibacillaceae > JAHJUF01. Next base: position 2,509 of record JAFDHW010000291.1, on the reverse strand, counting down.
CTTTTCCCAGGTCCTGTGGGACCTCACCTACAAGCGCCAGCTCCTTTTGGTGCTGTTCGATTTCCTCCTGGTGTCTTTCTCCTATTACCTGTCCTACAGGCTGCGGTTTTCCGGCGAGGTGTTCGTGCGGTACTTTCCCATCTTCCTGCGCTCCCTGCCCGCGGTCATCGTATGCAAGTACGTGGCCTTTTTCCTCACGGGCCTGTATAGGGGCATGTGGGGCCAGGTGTCCGCGCCGGACCTGTGGGGCTACGTGAAATCCACCATGCTGGGGACGTTGCTCTCCGTGGTGGTGGTCACCTTCGTGTACCGGTTTGAGGATTTTTCCAAGGGCATCTTTTTGATCGACTGGCTGCTGTTGACCGGGCTCATCGCCGCCAGCCGGGGCTCGTTCCGCCTGTTTTCCGACGCGGTGAAGCGCGGCGCGCTCTCCGGCGACCGGGTGGTGCTCTTCGGCGCGGGCAGGGGCGGGGAGGTCTTCTTGCGCGAGGTCCTGAACAACCCCGGCCTGGGCATCAAACCCCTGGGGTTCGTGGACGACGATCCCCTGAAGGCGGGCAAGAAGCTCCAGGGGTTCCCCATCCTGGGCACCTCCCGGGACCTGCCGGGCCTGGTGGAGAAAATGGGCGTGCAGGGTATCGTGGTCACCTTCGCCAACCCCGGCCCGGGCGTGGCGGACCTTCTGCGCGGCCTTTCCCGGGAGTCCGGCGTGTTCGTCAAGCGCTTTTCCGTGCGCCTGGCGGACTTGGAAGAGGGCGGGAAGCGGGGGCTCGACCGCGCATGATCGTCCTGGGCATCGAATCCTCGTGCGATGAAACCGCCGCTGCGGTGGTGGCCGAGGGCCGCGAGATCCTGAGCTCCGTGGTGGCCTCCCAGGTGGCGGACCACGCGCCCTACGGCGGCGTGGTGCCGGAACTGGCCTCCAGAAGGCACGTGGAGGCCATCGGCCCGGTGGTCACCCAGGCCCTGGCCGAAGCCGAGGAAAAGGGCGCGGCCGTGACCGCCGTGGCCGCCACCCAGGGCCCGGGCTTGAAAGGCGCGCTTTTGGTGGGCTTCTCCTTTGCCAAGGCCTGGGCCTATGCCGGAAACCTCCCCTTCGTGGGCGTGAACCACCTGGAAGGCCATGTCCACTCCGTGCTGCTCTCGGACAACCCGCCCCCGTTCCCCTTCATCGCCCTGGTGGCCTCGGGCGGGCACACCGCCATCTACAAGGTCGCCTCCCCCTTTTCCATGGAACTGCTGGGCCGCACCCTGGACGACGCTGCGGGCGAGGCGTTCGACAAGGTCTCCAAGGCCATGGGCCTGGGCTATCCGGGCGGCAAGGTGATTTCGGACTTCGCCGCCAAGGGAGACCCCCGAAAGATTCCGTTCCCCCGCTCCTGGCTGGCGCCGGATTCCCTGGACTTCTCCTTTTCCGGCATAAAAACCGCGGCTTCCCGCTACATCCAGGACCACCCCGAAACCTGGGCGGCCGACGCCCCTCACATCGCCGCCGGTTTCCAGGAAGCCGTGGTGGAAGTCCTTGCCAAAAAATCGTTCGCCGCCGCGGCCAAGCATTCCATCCCCCGCCTCGCCATAGCAGGCGGCGTGGCCGCCAACACCCGCCTCCGCCAAGCCTGCGCAAAACTGGGCAGGGAGCAGGGCGTGGAAGTCTTCATCCCCCCCATCTCCCTCTGCGGAGACAACGCCGCCATGATCGCCGCCGCCGGATTTCATCGCCTGGCCCAGGGCGAAAGAACGCCGCTGACGGCAGACGTATTTCCCAATTAGCCCGAATTATTCATGAATAATTCGGGCTAAAAATTCCGTATTGGCAGTTATTTTTGCGATATCTGTCAGGGAATCCGAGCTTGAAAATTGGGGCTCCCAAAAATCATGACCCATCATTCCCAACGACAATTCGGCCCGGTGCGGTTTCTTCCCGGCCCCAGCAAGGGGAAGTATCCGCATTGCCATTCGGTGTTTGTGGAAGGGGCAGGGGTGTTGGTGGACCCGGCTTCGGATCGGGGAGCGCTGGAGGAGCTTGCGCGGGCGGGGGCGGTGTCCGCCGTGGTGCTTTCGCACTGGCACGAGGACCATCTGGCGCACCTGGATTTGTTTGCGGGCGTGCCGGTTTGGATGCATCCGGCGGACGCGGGGCCGCTTTCTTCAACGGACGCGTTTCTGAATGCCTATGGGTTGACCGGCGCGTTGCGGGACTGGTGGCGGCCGGTGCTTGAGCAGGACTTTCATTTTGCGCCGCGTGCGCCGGACCGCCTGCTTTCCGACGGGGAAGAGGTGGATTTGGGGACCTGCGCCATGCGGGTGCTGCACACGCCGGGACACACGCCGGGGCATCTTTCCCTGCTGTTCGACCCGCCGGGGCTGTTGTATCTGGGGGACTACGACCTCACCGCGTTCGGGCCGTGGTACGGGGACGTGGATTCCAGCATCGAAGACACCATCGCCTCGGTGAACCGGCTGGCCGCGGTCCCGGCTTCCGTGCTGGTGGCCGGGCACGGGCGGGGGG
>JAFDHW010000290.1 GCA_019308705.1 Deltaproteobacteria bacterium | reverse complement strand
TCGGGCTCGCCTGATTTCCGCGCTGGCCGCGTTATCGGGGCTCGGCGTACCAAAGTACGCCTTCACCCCTCTAGCCTTGCCAGCACGGAAATCAGGCTTCGTGAATAATCCGGGTTAAAAAAGTCTCGACTTTACTATCACATTTTTAACACATTTCCAGGCGGTTTAAAAGCGATGAAGAGCAAGGCGCGCGAGGCGGGGGAGCGCAGGCGTACCCCGGGTACGCCGAGCATTCCCCGTCCGACGCGCAACGCCGCTATTCGCGCTTTTGGGCCGCCTGGTCACATATTTCTACGATATTGTCCACCCACCTCAAACAGGGCTTGGGTTATCTGGCCCAGGGAGCAGTGGCGGACGGTGTGCATGAGTTCGGCAAAGACGTTTTGGCCGGAAAGGACGGTTTGCTTGAGGGATTCCAGGGCGTTTCCGCATTCCTTTTGGTGGGCCTTTTTAAACTCCGCCAGGCGTTTCAGCTGGGACTTCTTTTCCTGGTCCGTGGCGCGGGAGAGTTCGAGTTCGGTGAAGTCTTCGTGCCTGGAGGGGTCGCGGAAGGTGTTCACGCCCACGATGGGGAGTTCTCCGGTGTGTTTGAGGGTTTCGTAGCGGATGGATTCCTCTTGGATGCGGCCGCGCTGGTAGCCCAGTTCCATGGCGCCGAGCACGCCGCCGCGGGCGGTTAAGCGGTCGAACTCGACCAGGACCGCTTCTTCCACCAAACGGGTGAGTTCCTCCACGATGTACGCGCCCTGGTTGGGGTTTTCGTTCTTGGCGAGTCCCCATTCGCGGTTGATGATGAGCTGGATGGCCAGGGCGCGGCGGACCGACTCCTCGGAGGGGGTGGTCACGGCCTCGTCGTAGGCGTTGGTGTGCAGCGAGTTGCAGTTGTCGTACACGGCGCACAGGGCCTGGAGCGTGGTGCGGATGTCGTTGAACTGGATCTCCTGGGAGTGCAGCGAGCGGCCCGAGGTCTGCACGTGGTACTTGAGCATCTGGGAGCGGGGCGAGCCGTTGTATTTCTCCCGCATGGCGACGGCCCAGATGCGGCGGGCCACCCGGCCGATGACCGTGTATTCCGGGTCCATGCCGTTGGAAAAGAAGAAGGACAGGTTGGGCGCGAAGGAGTCTATGTGCATGCCCCGGGCCAGGTAGTATTCCACGTAGGTGAACCCGTTGGCCAGGGTGAGGGCCAGTTGGGTGATGGGGTTCGCCCCGGCCTCGGCGATGTGGTAGCCGGAGATGGACACGGAGTAGAAATTTTTCACCTCGTTTTCGATGAAATACTCCTGGATGTCGCCCATGAGCTTCAGGGCGAAATCCGTGGAAAAGATGCAGGTGTTCTGGCCCTGGTCCTCCTTCAGGATGTCCGCCTGGACCGTGCCCCGCACCGCGGTGAGGGTCTCTTTTGCGATGCGGGCGTATTGCTTTTTGGTGGGCTTTTTGCCCGTTTGCCGGGCGAATTTTTCCACCTGCTGGTCGATGGCCGCGTTCAAGTACATGGCCAGCATGACGGGCGCGGGGCCGTTGATGGTCATGGACACGGACGTGTTGGGCGAGCAGAGGTCGAATCCTTCGTACAGGACTTTCACGTCCTCCAGGGTGCAGACCGATACGCCGGAGGTGCCCACTTTGCCCAGGATGTCCGGCATAGGGTCCGGGTCCCGGCCGTAGAGGGTGACGGAATCAAACGCCGTGGACAGGCGCTTGGCCTCGGACTCGCGCGACAGGTACTTGAACCGGCGGTTGGTGCGGTACGGGTCGCCCTCGCCCGCGAACATGCGGGTGGGTTCCTCGCCCTTGCGCTTTACGGGGTACACGCCCGCGGTGTAGGGAAACCGGCCCGGCGCGTTTTCCGACCGCAGCCACTGATAGACCTGGCCCGGGTCCGCCCAGTCCGGCAGCACCACCTTGGGAATCTTGGTGCGGGAAAGGGACTCCCGGAACATGGGCACGCGGATTTCTTTGCCCCTCACGGTGTAGCAAAACTCCTCGGCCGCGTAGGCTTGCTTCATTTTCGGCCAGCCGTCCAGGAGTTCCCTTGTCTCCAGGTCCAGGTTTTTCTCCTCCTTCTTGGCCGTCTCCAAAAGGAGTCTGGCGGCCTGGGGGTCGAGTTTGCCGGCAGCCTGAAGCCGGGCGGCAGCCTCGCGCAAGTGCCAGATTTCACGGACCTTTTGCGCCTGTTCGGCGGTGGTCTTGTGGTACCCGCGCACCGTGTCCGCGATCTCGGACAAATAGCGCACCCGTTCCGGCGGCAGGATGACGGTTTTCTTGGTGGAGGTCTTGCCCCTGGGCCGGGGCAGGCAGGAGTGGTAGGCCACGCCGGTCTTTTCCGCGATGGCGTCCAGAAGCGCGTGGTAGGCGGCGGTGACCCCGTCGTCGTTGAAGGCGGAGGCCACGGTGCCGTACACGGGCATGTCCGAGAGGTCCTTGTCAAAGGCGTTCTTGTTACGCTGGACCTGCTTGGCCACCATGCGCACGGCGTCCTCGCCGCCCTGCTTTTCGAACTTGTTCACCACCACCAGGTCCGCGAAATCCAGCATGTCGATCTTTTCCAGCTGGGTGCCCGCGCCGAACTCCGGGGTCATGACGTACATGGACACGTCGCAAAGCTCCACGATGCCGGTGTCGCCCTGGCCGATGCCCGCGGTCTCGGCGATGACCAGGTCGTAGCCCGCGGCCTTGACCACGGCCACGGCGTCGTCCATGGCCGTGGAAAGCTCGGTGGCCGAGGCCCGGGTGGCCAACGAGCGCATGTACACCCGCTCGTGGGTAAGGGAGTTCATGCGGATGCGGTCGCCAAGGAGTGCGCCGCCGGTCTTTTTGCGGGAAGGGTCCGTGCAGATGACCGCGATGCGCATATCCGCGAAATCCATGAGCATCCGGAGGATCAGCTCGTCGGTGAGGGATGATTTGCCCGCGCCGCCGGCCCCGGTGATGCCCACCACGGGCGACACCTTGTGCGCCGCACGCTCGTGGACCTTTTCCTTGAGGGCCATGCGGTCCGTCTTGTCCAGCACGCCGGTGGGGTCCTCCAGCACGGTGATGAGCCTGGCCACGGCCCGGGGGTCTTCCGTGGACAGGGTGGAGAGGTCCGCCTTCGCGTCCTTGGGCGTCACCAGGGGAAAGTCCATGCGGCCGACCATGTCGTTGATCATGCCCTGGAGGCCCATGGCCGAGCCGTCTGCCGGGGAGTAGATGCGGGTGATGCCGTAGGCTTCCAACTCCGCGATCTCGTCGGGCACGATGACCCCTCCGCCGCCGCCGAAGATGCGCACGTGGGAGGCTCCCTTTTCGTCCAGGAGGTCCTTCAGGTACTTGAAGAACTCCATGTGCCCGCCCTGGTAGGAGGACACGGCCACGCCGTGCACATCCTCCTGGATGGCGGCGGACACGATGTCGGCCACGGACCGGTTGTGGCCCAGGTGGATGACCTCCACGCCCGTGGCCTGGAGGATGCGGCGCATGATGTTGATGGCCGCGTCGTGCCCGTCGAACAGACTGGTGGCCGTGACCACCCGCACGGGGTTTTTGGGTTTTGCGGGAGCGGCGTCCTGGCTCATGGAAGGCTCCTTTTCCGAGGTATCTGCGGCCCGGGAGGGGAAGAAAAGAGACGATCGGTTTATTTAACCCGGATTATTCATGAGCAATTTTGCCCGAGATCGAATTTTTCGTTCGTTTCAATCCGTTGGAGCTGTTTTTCGGGTCTTGCGCCAAAGACGGTCTGATTATTGGAGGAAT
>JAFDHW010000289.1 GCA_019308705.1 Deltaproteobacteria bacterium | reverse complement strand
CGGGTCATGGGGCAGAAGCACCGCCGGACGCCCGTTTACCTGCGCGACCTGGGGCTGGATGGCGTACACCGGGCATCCGGCCGCCCAGGCGAGAAAGTCCTGCGCCGAGGAAAACCCGGCCAGGCAGTACAGCATGACGTAGGTGGGGGGAAACAGCAGGTATCCCCCCTCCTTGCCTTGTGCCGCCAGCACCGCCGCCGGGTCAACCCACCCCCCGTCCACCAGTTCCGTGCAGTCGGGGCTGGGGTGTTGCCCCTCGGGCAGAAGCGCCGCGAAAAACCGGGTGTCGTAGCGCCTCCTGGCCCCGGCCGGCGTGATCCACCGGGCCGTCGGAACCAGCCAGTCCGGCCGCAGGCAAAGGCCCCGGGCCCGTGCCAAGTCCGGCAAGGACTCCTCTCCGGCGGCCACCTCATCCCGGAAGGCGGAAAGCCGCGCCAGGGCGCCCGGCGCGGCGGCGCCGCCGGGCCGGGAGGCGAACAGCACCCCGGATTCCTCGAAGGTTTCCCGGATGGCTGCGGCGAACACGCCGCGGGCCAGGTCATCCGGGGTTTCCGGCTCCTTGAGCAGGACCGAAGGGGCGCCCTGTCCCGGCCCGCAAAAGGGAGCGTTTCTTCCGCAGGCCATGTCCGCGGGCTCCACCACCCCGCCCGGAAACACGTGGGCCCCGGCAAAGGAGCCGTGCCCGTTGCGTTTTCCCATGTACACCAGAGGGCCGTTTTCCCCCTGGCGCAGAAGGATCACCGTGGCCGCGTCCGCGGGCGCACGGCCGGCGTTGCCTGAGGCATCCTCGCGCATGGTCCCTGGCCGGGCGCGCGCCCGGAGTTGTGTGGTGGATGCTCTGCCGGGGCCGAAATACGGGCTCCGGGGCATCTTAGCCCGTGGAACTCGTGGGGATCAACCCCTCTCCCTTCTGAACCGGCTCTGCATCACCGCGCGCTGGGCGGAGTCCACGTGCTTCATGACCCTGCGCACCTGGTCCCGGTGGTGGGGTTCCTTGCTCAGGGCAATGAAATCGTTTTCCCGGTTCAAAAGCTCCTTCAAAAACACCAGGTCCGAGGTCTCCCCGATCCGGCCCAAGCCCCGGACCACCACCTGGAAGATCTGCAAAAGCCCGGGCATCTGCTCCTCGGACTTCTTCTGCCAGTAGATCTCCGACTCCGGGTTGCCGTATTCCTTGGCCGCGGAACGCAGCACCGCCCGGGCCACCTGGCCGTCGACGAGGGCCAAAAAGATATAGATCTCCCGCTCCAGGGTGAACACGTAGCGGGAGGGCATGACGTCCGCGGACTCGTAGGGGTCCAAAGACTCCTTGAGCTTTCTGTGGATGGTGCGGACCTTGAGGTAGAAATCCTCCCGCGCGCCATCCACGATGCCCCGGGCGTATTCCACCACCTCCGGGTCCAGGCCCTCCTGCACCAGGAGCACCTCCTCGGGGGTGATCTCGATGTCCGTGTGCAGCTCCTTGGAATACTTGCGCAAAAGCAGGTTGGACAGCATCAGCGCGTTTCGGTCCGAGTAGGTGGCCTGTTCCGGGTCCAGGATGAAATCGTTCAGAAGAACCGACAGGGAGGACCGCCGCTGCTTGACCTGGTCGATCAAGAGCTGCAGCGCGTTCAGAAACGCGATGCGGTCGTGGCGGTTCATGATTTCCTTCAGGTAGTACCAAAGGAACTCGAAGACCGAATCCTCGTACCGGGCAAAGCCGGGCAGGTTCTTTTCGAACGCCGGGCGCAGAAAGTGGCCCCTGGAGTCGAAACAGCCCTTCAAAAGCCCTACCATCTCCTTGGCCCCCTCGGCGGTGATGCCGAAGTCTTCGGCCATGACCTCGTAATCCTGCAGGTCGAACTCGGTGGGGCTTTTCACCATGCCCTTGACCTTGCGCTTGATCACCGAGCGCTGCTTGTAGAAGCTCACCAGGTCCTGGATCCTGCGATGGACCTTCTTTTCCACCACCTTGCCCTTTTCCGTGAGCCCCTTCAACACATCGCCGGAGACGATGATGTCGTCAAAGGCTTCCTCGGGCGCCAGGGCCAGCCGGCTTTTCACGGCGTCGCACACGTCCCGGGTCAGGGCCTTGACCCAGTTGGCCATGTCCTTCATGTGCTTGCCGCCCACGTTCTTTTCCGCGGCGAACAACAGCCAGCTGGCGGCGGTCATGCGCTCCAGCACGTCCTGAGAGGTCACCTGGCCGTAGTCCGCGGCGAACAGCGCATCCAGGATGCGGACCGCGTCCGGGGAGTCGGCCCCCAGCTTCAGGCTCAGGAACCGCATGGCGCGGATCTTGGCGCGGGGCACGGCCTCCGTGTCCGTGGCCGCCACGCTCCAGCGCGGGTTGTTCAGCTCCACCGCGGGCCGCGCCAGCTGCTCCCTGAGCTTCCTGAAGGCCCAGACGGCGTCGTAGGTGCCGGTGAAAAGCTCCATGGCCTCGCCGGTGTTGCACGCCAGCATGCCCGAAACCTTCTGGAACAGACCGGCGGCGGTCTCGGGCTTGAGCTTGTTGACCGCGCAAAGCGCGTACAGGTTGGGGTCGGGCCTGCCGCCCTCGTTCTTGGGCGGGTTCTTGGGCCTGCCGGCCAGGTAGTCCACCAGGTGGCCGAAGCCCACGCGCACCCGTTCGCGGTCCGCGGCCTCCCATTCCCCCAGATGGACCATGAGGTTGACCACCTTGTTTTCCGCCAGGGTCTCGAACGCGGTGGTGATCTTGCCGGGCAGGCGGCTGGCGGTGACGCCCAGGCGGCGGGAAGCGGCCACCACCCCGGAGATGTCCAGATCCAGGCTGCCGTAGAGGATGTGGTAGTCGTAGCGCAGGGACGCCCGGCCCGAGTAAGGCACCGGCCGGCCACGGTAACGGATGATGATGCGCTGGTCGCGACCCGGGAGCTTGGCCAGCTTGGCCAGAAGGTCCAGGATGGGGTCGATGGCGCCGAGGGCGTCGGCCACCGCGCCCTTTTTGGCCGAAGAAACCAGGCCCGCCGCCTCGTGGGCGTAGTCCACCAGAAGGAGCCGCCATGCGTCCAGGCGCTTTTCCTCCTCGTGAAGGGCCTCGGTCAGCCCGGGCACCGAAAACCCCGAACTTCTTTGAACGTCAACCCCCCCAAGGTCGCGGAACAACTGCTCCGCTGCGTCATCCAGAACGATTTCCCGATCAGACATGGCGACCACCTTCCCCTGCGAAAGGGGCTTTTATCATCATCCCGACCCCGGCCAGGCATGGAGTGGAATTCCGGCATGCGCGGGTGTCAGGTTTATGGCTAAAAACCCACGAAAAGGAGGATAACTTGCCGCGAACCCCTCGCAACAGAGCCCTTCCGGGGCCGGCTGCCCCGGGGTTCGCATCCTAACTTAGTGAAATCTATTAACAACGATACCACCAAATCCCTAAAAAGCAAAGCAAAAACGCCCCGCCCCAAACCCTCGGGCCCTGTGCGGCAAGTTTCGCCCAGTTCAGAATACCACGGCCGCCGCGGGCATGAAAAGCCCCGGGTCTTTACACCGCAGCCGGGGCCTTCCATAATGGATTTTTTTACGCCGATACGCATGGGAGTTTTGCCATGGACATCCAGGGCGACGGGCCCCTGGCCCGGCGCGCAACCTCGGGAATCGTGCCCCGAGCGGGCAAGTGCACCCGGTGCAAGGCCCCGGCCGTGGCCCGGTTCCCCAGCCACAACGCCCGGTTCTGCGCCGACTGCTTCATCCTGTTCTTTAAAAACGCCGTTTCGCGCGCTGCAAAGCGCGT
>JAFDHW010000288.1 GCA_019308705.1 Deltaproteobacteria bacterium | reverse complement strand
GTTCTTTTCCGGAGACAGGCTGGTTCTGGAGGCGGAAAACCCGGCCGCGGACCTGTCCAAACACCTGGAGGCTTTTTCCGAACGAACCGACACCCACGGCGGGGTGAGGACGCTCACCCACTATGCCCTGCTGTTCGGGTTTCCCCTGTTTCTGTACCTGGCCGGATTCGCCATGGTGGAGGGGGTGCTGCTTTGCCTGCGTGTTCCCGGGGCCACGGCGGCGGCGGCCGTGGCGTGCCTGGCGATAGGGCTGTTGGCCCTCGTGCCCGTTACCCGGGTGGCCGCGGATTTTCAGGCCGGCGAAGCTCCGGCGCTTGCGGCAAAGGACTCTCCGGCCCGGCTGGTGGCGGGGATCAAGGGATACGTGGAGAACAACCAGACCATTTGTTCCCTGGGGTTCTACCACGCCCTGGTGGCCCATCCCGACCCGGCGGTGCGCTACTGGACGGCCCGCGCCCTGCGCACCTCTCCCTGCCCTCAGACCCTGGACGACCTCGTTGCCCTGGCCGGCGACCCCCATCGGAATGTACAATGCAAGGCGCTGGAATCCCTTGGCTACCGGGGCGGCCCCCGGGCCAGGGACACGGTTCTTCACGTCTTGCGCGCGTCGGATGACTGGTACGTGCAGATGTACGCCTACCGGGCGGCGAGGAGGCTGGGATGGCGGCAGGAGTGGTGATCAGCACCCCGTTTTTTCTGGGGAGCGTGGCCGGGGTGCTGGCCATGGAGGCCGCGGCGTCGTCGGCCGGGTCCGGGGCCATGCTGGACAACCTGGCGCTTCTGGGCGGGCTCCGGGTGGCCCAGGCCGCGTGGATCCTCGGCCTGGCCGCAAAAACGGGGCGTCTGCGCACGGCCTTCGGGCTTTCCGCCGGACGCATCCTTCCCGGCGTGATCCGGGGGCTTTTGTGGTGCGCGGTGTTCGGAGCCTTGGCCCTTGCGGGCATCCTGGCCCTTTACCTTGCCGGGGCGGACCCCCTGGCCATGCTGCGTTCCAGGCTGCCGGAATCCGCCCCGGCCCTGGCGCTCTTCATGGTCGTGGGGACGCTGGTGGCGCCGGTGGCCGAGGAGTTGTTCTTCCGGGGGCTTGTCTACGGGTTTTTCCGCAGGTGGGGCGTTGCGGCGGCCCTGGTGGTGTCCACGGCGTTTTTTGTGGCTCCCCACCTGGCCGCCACCCGCGCGCCGTTCACCCAGGTGGTGGGCGGCGCGGTGTTCGCCCTGGCCTATGAACGGGAAAGGACCCTTGTGGTTCCCATCCTGATCCACGGCCTGGGCAACCTTGCCCTGTTCGCTTTGACCTTCGTGTCCACGGGCGGGTGATCCATGAGGCGATGGAAAGCCAAAAAACCGGAGCGCAGGGGGTTTTTCCTGCTGGTTCTGGCTGCCGCCGCGGCCGGATGCCTGGCCGGGGCGGCCGGAGCCCTGGCCCTGTGGCTCACCAGCGACCTGCCGGCCCTGGAGCAATTGGACGGCCAGGCCCCGCCGGCCATCACCCGGGTGGTGTCCGCGGACAACGTGGTCTTGGACGAGTGGTACGCCCAGAGGCGGCTCATCACCGGACTGGACCACATCCCCAAGTACCTCAAGCTCGCGGTCATGGCCACGGAGGACCAGAACTTCTACTCTCATTTCGGCGTGGACGTGAAAGGCCTGGCCCGTGCCGTGGTGCACAACGTCATGGCCATGGACTACGTGGAGGGGGCCTCCACCATCACCCAGCAACTGGCCAAGAACCTGTTCCTTTCCCCCAAGAAGACGCTCACCCGCAAGCTGCGGGAGGCGGTTTTGGCCCTGCAGCTGGAGCGGCGCTACACCAAGGATGAGATCCTGGAGCGGTATCTCAACCAGATTTATTACGGGTCCGGGGCCTACGGCGCGTCCATGGCCGCCAGGACGTTCTTTGGCAAATCCCTGTCCGACCTCACCCTGGCCCAGTGCGCCCTCATCGCGGGGCTGCCCAAGAGCCCGTCGCGCTATTCCCCCCTGGTCGACCCTCAAAAGGCGGAAAACCGCCGCAACATCGTGCTGTTCCAGATGCGCAGCCTGGGGTGGATCTCCGAGGAGGAATACCGGGCCGCGCGGGAGGAGCCTGTTCAGGTGGCGGACGCGCCGGAAGGGAGAAGGGCCGGGTACTTCGTGGAGGAGGTCCGCAGGGAGCTTTTGCCCTTGTTGGGCGCTTCCACCCTGTACAAGGAGGGCCTCACCATCCGCACCACCTTGAACTGGCGCCTGCAACAGGCCGCGGAAAAGGCCGTGGCCCTCGGGCTTTCGCGGGTGCGGGACCGGGCCGCGGCCCGGGGCATGGACCCGGCCAACGTGCAGGCCGCCCTGGTGTGCCTGGACGTTTCCACCGGGGCCATCCTGGCCATGGTGGGCGGAGAGGACCACGTCAAGACCCCCTTCAACCGCGCCACCCAGGCCCTGCGCCAGCCGGGGTCCGCGTTCAAGCCCCTGGTGTACGCCGTGGCCGTCGCCCACGGCATGGAGCAGGACGCCTCCATCCTGGACGCGCCCGTGGTGTTTCCCTCGGGCTCCGACCAGAGAGACTGGACACCGGAAAACTACGATCGCGCCTACGAGGGCGAGATCAGCCTGCGCCGCGCCCTGGCGGACTCCCGAAACATTCCGGCCGTGCGTCTGGCCCATCACCTGTCTCCCACGGCCGTGGTGGACCTCGCCCGGGACCTGGGCATCTCCTCGGGCCTTTCCGCCAACCTGAGTCTGGCCCTGGGAACCTCGGAGGTGACCCTGGAGGAACTCACCGGGGCCTACGCGGCCTTTGCCAACCAGGGGCGGTGGATCAAGCCCCACGGCGTGCTGGAGGCCGTGGGTCGGCAGGAACAGGTCCTGTTCCGCGCCAGGCCGGAAAAACGCGCGGTCCTTTCCCCCGAGGTTTCCGCCGTGCTGGTGGATATGCTCAAGGCCGTGGTGAAGGAGGGCACGGGCAGGGGAGTTCTTTCCCTGGGCGTGCCCCTGGCGGGCAAGACCGGCACCACGGCGGACTGCCGCGACGCCTGGTTCGTGGGGTTTTCGCCCAAGATCGCCGTGGGCGTATGGGTGGGCACGGATGACGGCTCCTCCCTTGGCCCGGCGGAAACCGGCGCCCGGGCCGCGTTGCCCATCTGGAAAGAGTTCATGGCCGCAGCCGTGGCCGAAGGCTCCCACGGGGATTTTCCCCTGCCTTCCGGCCTGGTGCGCAAAAAGATCGACCCCCGCACCGGCAAGCCCGACGAAAACGGCGTATACGCCCTGTTCCGGAAATAAGAATTTGCCCTTGTGTTTCGCCCGCACATGAGCCAAAAACGACATCACTTTGCAACCTCAGGGAGGCAGCGGTCCGTTGGCGGGTTCAGACCTCATCAGAAAAGCCAGGGTACAGGACGTGCGGGCCATCCACCGCCTGCTCCAGGATTTTGCCGTGGAGGGCAAGCTTCTGCCCCGGCCCTTGAGCGCCCTGTACGACCATCTGCGGGACTACGCCGTGGCCGTTGACCCGGAAACCGGGCTGGTGACCGGCTGCTGCGCCCTGCAGATATGCTGGGAGGACATGGCCGAGGTGCGCTCCTTGGCCGTTGCCCGGGATTATTGGGGTAAGGGCATCGGCAACCGCCTGCTGGAATGGGCGTTGAAGGAGGCGGAGGAATACGGCATCACCCGGGTGTTCGCCCTCACGTACGAGCCCGAGTTCTTCGAGCGTTACGGGTTTATGGAGGTGGACAAGGCCGAGCTTCCCCAGAAGATCTGGCAGGACTGCTTGAACTG
>JAFDHW010000287.1 GCA_019308705.1 Deltaproteobacteria bacterium | reverse complement strand
AAAGGTGCGCCACGATGTCCTCGGTGCGGATGCGGGAGAAATCCAGCCGCTGGCACCGGGACAGGATGGTGACCGGGATCTTGTGGCTTTCCGTGGTGGCCAGGATGAACAACACATGGGCGGGCGGCTCCTCCAGGGTTTTCAAGAGCGCGTTGAACGCGGCCACGGAAAGCATGTGCACTTCGTCGATGATGTAGATCTTGTACCGGCTCTGGGCCGGGGCGTAGCGCACGTTTTCCCTGAGGTCGCGCACCTGCTCCACGGAGTTGTTGGACGCGCCGTCGATCTCGAACACGTCCACGGAACGGCTGGCGGTGATCTCCCGGCAGTTGGCGCACTCGCCGCAGGGGACCGGGGAGGGACCCTTTTCGCAGTTCAAGGCCTTTGCCAAAATGCGGGCCACGGTGGTCTTGCCCGTGCCCCTGGGGCCGGACAGGCACAGGGCGTGGGCCACCCGGTTGGCGGCAATGGCGTTTGTCAGCGTGGTGGTGACGTGCTGCTGGCCCACCACCTGTTCGAATGTCTGGGGCCGGTACTTGCGGGCCAGGACAAGGTACGCCATGGCAAGATCCCTTGCGGCGCGGGGAACAAAAAAGGGGGCGCCGTGGGCGCTCCCCCCAGTCGGGCTTGACGGGTTATCGGCCCGGGCGGCCGCCCGGGGATGTGCAACCGGGATTATATGGCGGAGAGAGTGGGATTCGAACCCACGGTGCCGCTATAAACGACACACACGATTTCCAGTCGTGCTCCTTCGGCCAGCTCGGACATCTCTCCGCGAAAAGGCAACTTTTGCGCCGGTTCGTTTGGTGGCGGAGAGGGTGGGATTCGAACCCACGATCCCGCTTTTGGCGGGATACTGCTTTTCGAGAGCAGGGCCTTCAGCCGCTCGGCCACCTCTCCGGCGCTTTTGGCGGCAGACGGCACACAGGTAACGCAGATGGGCTGTATTGTCAACCATTCCAGGCGGCCCGCAGGGCGCCCCGGAATGCTCGACCTACGGGCTGCAGGCCTTTGGTTTTTAACCCCCCGCGCCTTTGTGGCCCACCAGCGTTCCAAAGTATGGAAGGGCTATTTTTGCCCTGGCGAATTCCGTCATGTAGAAGGACAGGGGGGCCAGGCGGATGCCCAGGTTTGCGGAGAACGTAAATATTAGTTCCCCTTTTCTTTTGCAGCATGCTTTTACAACTTTTTTTGCCACGTGTTCCGGTGTCTGGCCCATGAGTTTTCTGGCCAGGTCGTCCGGAACATTGCAGTCCGGGCTTTCTATGTTCTTCTGGAAGTTGGTCTTCACGAAACCGGGATAAACGCCGAGCACGTTTATGTTATGAAGGGCCATCTCGCACCTTATGCTGTCCGTGAAGCCGGTAAGGGCGAATTTGCTCGCGCAGTAGGCGGAGTTCAGGCCGGCGGCCAGTTTACCCACCGCCGAGTTGAAAAAGACGAATTCGCCCCGGCCCTGTTCAAGGAAATGCGGGAGAGCCGCGTAAAAGCCGTGGAGGACGCCGAAGAAATTCGTTTCCATCTGGCGCCTGTATGCGTCCACGTCGAGGTTTTCCGCGGCGCCCATTATCTCGTAGCCCGCGCAAAGCACCATGGCGTGCAGGCCCCCGGTTTTTTCCAGCGCCTCGTTCACCAGGGCGTGCATTTCGTCCTGGCTGGTCACGTCCGCGGCGAAACATACCGGTTCTATGCCCTTTTGTTTCACCAATTGCGCGGTTTCGTCCAAGGCCCCGGTGTTACGGCCGGATATAACCACGTGCCCCGCGCCCTTGTCGGCAAACTCCACGGCCAGGGCGCGCCCTATGCCGGAGCTTGCTCCGGTGATAACGATGGTTTTCCCTTCAAGGTCAAATGCCGCCATGGAAATCCCCCCTTGCCAGGTGTGAAGATGAGGTGCCGGCCTGTTTCTTGCCGGCACAAGCTGACGGACGCAACGTGATGAGAAGCCATCTCAAAATCGCCTGGCGGTCCATGACGGTGTTGCAGACCCCCTCAAAAGGCTCACATACTACAAGTATGCTGCTCTTTTTCCTCGGCCTGCGCCTTGCCCTGAACCACCATTCATGTTTTTGAGATAGCTTCCATTATTTATCAACCTTCACCGGAGTTTGGATATCAATATTACGAGAAAGCATGGCTCCATGATCATAAACAGCACTCCCAACAAAATCTCCATCTGCTGAACGCCAATTTATATTAGGCTCCCTTGTCAATCAAGCGGAATTTGGAGATACACGGCGAACAAACCGGCAAACGCCGCGCGCCTCATCCCGGAACTCCGTTTCGGCCGGGGAAGCCGGCGGCGTTGCCCGGACCGGCGGGCCGCCGTTTAGCCCGAATTATTTGAGGAATGCTGACATTGGTGAAATTTTTCACCCTTCGGGCCCGTGAATAATCCGGGCTAGGGGCATCCCGTTCAGAATAAAAAATTGCCTTTCCGCCACCCTTCCCCTACCCTGCTTCCATGGCGGTCCATCCGGACAACCCGGCGGTCCTCACTCCGGTGCGGGTGCTTTCGACCCAGTACTTTCTGTACTTCGGCGTGCTGGGGGTGTTTCTTCCCTATTTCAACCTCTATCTGCACCGCATCGGGTTTTCCGGGGGCCAGATCGGGGCCGTCTCGGGCCTCAGGTCCGCGGCGGTGGTGTTCATGCCCATCCTGTGGGCCCTGACCGCGGACCGGGCCAAGAACCGCCGGGGACTGTTCATCTTCTCCAACGTGGCCGCGGCGGGGCTGTTCGCCGGGTATTTCCTCACCCAAAGCTTCTGGCCCATGCTCGCCATCACCGCGGCCCACGCGATGTTCTACGCGCCCATCATCTCCTTTATGGAAGCCTTTTCCATGGAGATCCTGGGCAAGAAAAAAGAGCGCTACGGAAAGGTAAGGGCGTGGGGGTCCGGGGCGTTCATCGCAACGGTTCTGGTGGTGGGCAAGCTGGTGTCCGCGTTCGGGGCCAGGATCATCCTGTGGCTCATCTTCGCGGGCTCCGCGCTGCAGGCGGCGTTTTCCAGCCGGTTCCCGGACATCGCCACAGACGCCCGGCTCGCCCCGTCCCTTTCCGGGTCCACCCTGCGCCAGTTCACCCGGCCCCGGGTGATGGTGTTCCTTGTGGCCGCGTTTCTCATGCTGGTCAGCCACGGGGCCTATTACGGGTTCTACTCCATTTACCTGGAAGGCCTGGGCTACTCGGGCACGTTCATCGGAGCCATGTGGGCGCTCGCCACCGCTGCGGAGGTGGCGGTGATGGTGAAGTCCGAGGCATTGTTGACCCGCCTTTCGGCCCGGGTGATCCTGGGCGGAAGCCTGCTGGTGGCGGCAGCGCGCTGGGCGGCGCTCTCCCAGGCCGAAAGCCCGGCCGCACTGGTTCCCATCCAGTTGCTTCACGCGGTCACTTATGGCAGTTTTCACGTAGCGAGCATCGTGTACGTCGAGCGGCTCATCCCGCCCGCGGCACGCACCCTGGGCCAGGCCGCCAACAACGCCATGACCTACGGCCTGGGCCTGGCCGTGGGTTTCGCCATAAACGGACTGACCTGGGAAGCCTGGGGCGCGGAAGCGAGCTTCGCGCTCTCCGCTCTCATGGCCCTGGCAGGGGCTGCGCTGTTCATAGGGCAGGCGGCCCGGGAGAAAACCCGGGCAAAACCATGAGCACCGGCTAACCCGGATTATTCATGAGCAATTTTGCCCGAGATCGAATTTTTCTTTATTTTCAATCCGTTGGAGCTGTTTTTTGGGTCTTGCGCCAAAGACAGTCTGATTATTGGAGGAAT
>JAFDHW010000286.1 GCA_019308705.1 Deltaproteobacteria bacterium | reverse complement strand
AGCTGCTGAAGCACGCAGCCGGCTTTTTGCGCCTCATCCTGCAAAGCCTTCCCGCCGCCCCTGCTCCGAACATCCGGCTGCCCGAAGGCTGAAAAGAGGTTTTTCAAGACCGACTAATTACGGTCGGTCCGGCATCCCCAGGGAGGCGAGCATGCGGTTTTTGTCCATTGAGGAAATCGACAGGGTGGCCGTGGTGGCCATTCGAAGGGTGGAGAAGAAAAACGCCTTGTCCATGGCGCTTTTGGAGGAGCTTGGGGAGGCGGCCCGTGGGCTTTCCCGGCGGGTGGACATCCATGCGGTGGTTTTGGCCGGGGGCGGGGATTTTTTTACCGCGGGCATGGACCTCGCCGACCCCGAGTTGGCGGATTTTGCCTCCCTGTCCCTTTCCGAAAAGCGGCGGGTGCTTTCCGTCGCCCCGGACGTGTGCCGGGCCTGGGAGGAGATGGAGCCGTACACCGTGTGCGCCATCGAGGGCTATTGCCTGGGCGGGGGCGTGTCATTGGCGGTGTCCACGGACTGCCGCGTCATGGCGGAGTCCGCGGTCATCCGGGCGCCGGAGATCCCCTACGGCATGAACATGAGCTGGGGCACGCTCCCCAGGCTTTTGCACCTTGTCGGCCCGGCCCGGACCAAGGAACTGATCCTCTTCGCCGAGGACGTGGACGCCCGCACCGCCTACGAATGGGGCTTCGCCCAGGCGGTGTGCCCGGACGGCCAGGCCCTTTCCACGGCCCTGGCCTTGGCCCAAAAGGCCGCCCGCCACCCGCGCCACGCCGTTGCCATGACCAAGAAGACCATAAACGCCCTGTCCACGGCCCTGGACTCCCTGGCCTCCCACATGGACCACGACCAGTTCCTCCTCACCCTCTCCGACCCCGAAACCATGCAGCGCATCCTGGATTTCTTCGGCAAAAAATGATCCGGGAGCGCGGCCGGGGCTGGTTTCAGTTCCGGTCGGCGTGGGGGGTCTGGTTTTGGGCCTGGTGGGGTTTTTTCCTGGATTTCTTGCGGCGGTTTCTTCTGCGCTTGGGCTTCTGCCGGGACTTGCTTTCCCCGGCGTCTGCCCGGGCGTCCCGGGGCGGGTCGGCGGCAGGGGGCTTTTGTCCGCCGTCCCGGCCCGGGGAGGGCGGCGGGGGGCCTCCGCTTTTGGGGCCGTTTGGCTTGCCGTTCTGGTTGGGCTTGTCTTCGCCGCCTTGCCCGGGTTGGCCCTTCCCGGCCCGGGGCGGCTGGTTGTCCTCGGGTTTGACGAGCCGCACGTCATCCGCGGAAAACTCCGCCTCCCGGCCGTTTCCCAGGCGCACGGAAACCAGCCGGCGGACCACGTTGTGGCGGGTGACCTTGCCCCGGCCCTCGGGGGTCTCCACCATCCTGCCGGGCTTGGGCAGATCCTTTTTGCACTCCTGGTAGGTCTCGTGCTCAAAGGTGAGGCAGCACATGAGCCGTCCGCACAGCCCGGAGATCTTGGTGGGGTTCAACGACAGGTTCTGGACCTTGGCCATTTTCACGGAAACGGGCACGAAATTGGTCATGAAGGTGGTGCAGCAGGTCTCGCGGCCGCAGCGGCCCAGTCCGCCGCACATCTTGGCCTGGTGGCGCACGCCGATCTGCCTCAGCTCGATGCGGCGGCGGAAACGCCGTACCAGCACCCTCACCAACTCCCGGAAATCCACCCTGCCTTCGGCGGTGAAGAAAAAGGTGATCTTGGACGCGTCGAAGGTGGAATCCACGGAGAACAGATTCATGGGGAGCTTGAGCTTTTCGATCTGCTCCTCGCAGTAGGCGTAGGCCTCCTGTTCCAGTTCCAGGTTCTTTTCGTGCTGGGCCACGTCCTCCTCCGTGGCCTTGCGGAACACCTTCTTCAACGGCTTTTCGCCCTTGCCCTCCACAAGCCGCCGGAGACTGCGGGTCACCGTGCCGAAACCAAGCCCCTGCTCGGTTTCCACGATCACCTGGTCCCCCTTTTCCAGGACAAAGGCCCCGCAGTCGAAATCATAGGACTTGCCCGAGGACTTGAACCGCACCTGGACGATCTTACCCATTTTCCATTTTCGCCAATTGCAGAAACAGGCTCTCTAGAGCCATGCGTGGATTCACATTATAACAGGCCAGGTCCCTTTCGCAGGAAAGCACTGCGGCCATGTCGGCCAAAAGCTTGTCCGTGGAAACGGACCTTGCCAGAGAGAGGATCTCCCCGGCGCGGTCGGCGTTGGTCAGCCGCGCCGGCGCAGCCCGGGCCATGAGCAGGTCCCGCTGCCACAGGAGGATCCATTCCAGGTCCCGCGCGGCCTGGGCCTTGTCCGCGGCCAGGATTTCCGCCAGGGCCAGGGCGGCGGACGGTCCCTTTTGCGGGAGCGCCGCAAGGGCGTCCGCCAGAAAATCGCGCCGGGAAAGGCCCTGTCCTTCCGAAAGCTCCCGCGCCCTTTCCAGGCTGCCCCGGGAGAGCACGGCAAGGGCCGCCGCCTGGACGGAGGTCCCGGGCATTTGCTCCTGGATCCACCGGCGGATGACGCCTTCCGGTAGGGGGGTAAACCGGATTTCCTGGCTCCGGGAGACCAGGGTGGGCAAAAGCCCCGAAGCCTCGGGCGCAATGAGGATGAACAGGGTGTTTTCCGGCGGCTCCTCCACGGCCTTCAACAGGGCGTTCGCCGCCTCGCGGTTCAAGGCCGCGGCCTCCGGGAAAATGGCCACCCGCGTGCGCGCCGAGTGCCGGGCCAGGCCCAGGGCGTCCAGAAGCGCCCGCACCTGGCCGATGCGCACGAACGCGCCGGAGCGTTCCACCACAAAAACGTCGGGATGGCTGGCCGAGCGGATCTTCTTGCAGGAGGGGCAGGATTCGCAAGGGCCGTGCGCCCCGAAAAGGGGCTCGCCCACGGCGGCCGGGGGGTTTTCGCAGTTGGCGGCCATGGCAAAGGCCACGGCTGCCCGCCGTTTGCCCAGGCCGGGGTCGCCGGTAAAGAGCAGGCTGTTGGGGATGCGCCCGGAGTCCAGAATGCGGGTGAGAAAGCCCAGGGCCCGCTTCTGTGCGGTTACGGGCTCCATGGAGGGCTCAGTAGTCCACCCGCTCCTTGAGTTCCTTGCCGCACTTGAAGAAGGGCAGCCGCTTGGGCGGAATCTCCACCGGCTCGCCGGTCTTGGGGTTCCTGCCCACGTAGCTCTTGTACTCCTTCACAAAGAAGCTGCAAAGACCCCGTATTTCCACCCGTTCCCCTTCTGACAGGGCGTCGGCCATGGAATCGAAGAATATCTGCACCACGCGGGCGGCATCGGTCTTGGACACGCCAGTGCTATTCTTCAAGGCCGAGACGAGTTCCAGCTTGTTCATGCATCCTCCTTGGGGTTTTTCCTGGAAAGCGGGAAGCCGATGATTGCGCCACCGAACTCCACGGATAAAGGAAAGGGGGAAAAAAGTCAAGGACTTACTGGCCCAAGCCCAAACCCGGACACGCGGGACGAGGAAAAAGCCGGGACGGGCCCCTTCCCGGCCCGGGACATCGGGGCCTTGCGCGCGCTTCGTTTCCGGCCGGGCCTTTATCCGGGGCGGCGCCCCCGGCAAGGGATTGCTTTTTCTTTTGGCCACGGGCAAAAAAAAAGAAGCGGTCCGGGGAGAAAAGCGGCCCCTGAAACCCGGCCCTGATCACCGCATATCCCTAGCCCGGATTATTCACGCGTTCGATTCGCGCGAGAACAAGGAAGGAGGAGGGAAGCTGTACTTTTGTACCGCGACCGCCTCCTGACGCAGCTATCGCGTGAATCGGGCTCGCCGGAAGGGTGAAAAATTTCGCCAATGTCAGCATTCCTC
>JAFDHW010000285.1 GCA_019308705.1 Deltaproteobacteria bacterium | reverse complement strand
TCCGGCGAGCCCGATTCACGCGATAGCTGCGTCAGGAGGCGGTCGCGGTACAAAAGTACAGCTTCCCTCCTCCTTCCTTACTCTCGCGCGAATCGAACTCATAAATAATCCAGGTTAACACAAAGTGAATATTTCTTCAAATAAAATCAGAGACTAAAGAGTTTTTCAGGGGCGACTAGGTTTTCAGGTTCTGGATCCTCACCATGAAGTCGCCCAACTGGCCGCCGTATTCAGGAGAACCCTCCACGGTGAGGTAGCCTCTTTTCACGGCTTCGACCATGTCCACGTCGTTCATGACCACGGGCAAGGCGCCTTCCACGCCGGAGAACTTCATGTGCACGAAGGGACGGCGACGGGTGTAGACGCCGCGGCCGGCCTGGGTCTTGCCGGCTTTTACCCGCAGCCACGCGCCTATGTCGTCGGCCACGGTGATCTGGTAGATGCGCTCGGGCTGGCTGGCGGTCCACTTGGTCATTTCCGGGTCTCCGCCCTTGTTGTACTGGGAGAGCGCGGTGGTGATCATGTAGAAGGTCATCTTCACCTTCAGGCGGCGTTTTTCCGGGTCCTTGGGCCGCTTGTCCGGCATGAGGATCATGACGCCCAAGAGCAGGGTGAGCACCCTGGCCAACAGCAGGGGGCGGCGAAGAAGCCCCTTGATCCAGAACGGCGCAGGCTTGCCCGCGAAAAAGGCGTTCATGTGGGAAACCTTGAAGAACAAAAACTCCAGGTCCGGGTTTTCGCAGGGCTCAAAGGAGAGGGACAGGTTTCCCTTGTCAAAGGCCAGGCAGGCGGCCTGGTCCCCGGCGGGGTCCTTGGCGCGGAATCCCACCGTGGCGGTCACCCTGGAAAACCGCCTGCGGATGGCTTTGTCCTCCTTAAGAAGCACCTTGGTCACCGGCAGCACCGCACGCAAAAAGATGCGCGCCGCCAACAGCTCCCTGTCTGTGGCCATGATTCTATCCTTCCCACCCCTCTTGCATTCCTTTTACAAAAGCCAGGGCGTTTTGGCCCAGCATGGCGTGGTTGTAACCGCCCTCCAAAACGCCGAAGCAGCCGGCTCCCCGTTTTTTCGCCGCCGCGGCCGCCATGCGCCCCATTTCCTGGTAGTCCTCCGTGGCCAGGGTGCCGCCCCAGTCGTCCATGTGGTTGTCGAACCCGGCGGACACGGCGAACACGTCCGCCTCGGCCACGGAAAGCTCCTGTTCCACCTGGTCCAGGTAGCCGGCGCGGTCTGCGGCGTCGGGGTTGTGGATGCTCACCCAGCCCAGGGGCTTGAGGATGTTCACGTTGCCGTCGCCGAAGTGCAGGTCAAAGTCCAGCACGTGGGCGGTCTGGATGAGCCCCTGGTTTTTCAGGGACAACAGGGCCACGGCCATGTTGTTGAAGAAGCAGAACCCCCAGGCGCTGTCCGCCGAAGCGTGGTGGCCGGGCGGCCGAATGGCGGCGAACGCCGGAGCCTCCATGCCCGCGCGGGCCGCGGCCACCGCCCCGCCCGCGGCCAGGGCCGCGATGCCATACAGCCCCATGGTTTCCACCTGTCGCACGTGGGCCGGGGTGTGGGCGGCCAAAATCTCCTCCCTGGAGGCGGGGGCGGGCTCCAAAAAATCCGCCTCGCCCTCCAGGGCGGACACCACGGACTCCATGCGCCCGGCGGCCGCCGCCGGGTCCGAGGTGTACACCCGGTAAAAGTCCTGGTGGAAAAAGACCTTCATGGCTCCTCCTTCCGGCGGCTGGACCTTGTACTGTACTGGCTACCACAAGGAAAGGCCCGGTGCAAAGGCGATGGTTGCCATCCGCAGGGCCGGGCGGTATGAAAAGGTCTCCAGGGAAAGGATTTGTCCATCATGCGCATCTACACGGCGGCGGACATCCACGGCAGGCGGAAAAGGCTCGCCCTCGTGACCCGGATGGTCGAGGAACTCGGGCCGGACTGCGTGGTTGCGGCCGGGGACCTGTGCGCCCGGTTCGGGAGGGACCCGGCCGCGGTGCTGGCGTCTTTGGACCGGCTGGGGGTCCCCGTGCTGGTGGTGCGGGGAAACTCGGACCCCAGGGACCTGGCGGGCCTGACGGCGGGTGCCCGAAACGTGATCGCCCTGGGCGGCCGGAGCAAAGAAGTCTGCGGCGGCCGGTTCGCGGGCCTGGACGGAACCGTGCCCCTGCCCTTTTCCAACCGGGCGGCCTGGCGGGAGAAGGCGGCGCTTCACGCGGTGTCGGGGCTGCTTTCGCCCCAAACCGCCCTGGTGGCCCACTGCCCGCCCCAGGGGGCCGGGGACCGGGTGGCCGGGCGGTTTTCCAGCGGCAGCCGGGGGCTGGCGCGGTTGCTGGCCGCAAAGAGTCCCGCCTTGCTCCTCTGTGGCCACGTGCACGAGGACCCCGGGGTATGGCCCCTGGGGGACACCCTGGTGGTGAACTGCGCCCTCGGTCCGCGCTGCGCGGGCGCGCTGGTGGACTGGAACCCGCCTGCGCCGCCGTCGGCCCGCATCCTTCCCGGCCCCGGCGCGGGACCCGATTGACAGGAGTCCGCCGGCGGTCGTATCCTAGCCCGAATCATTCATGAAAAATTTCACCGAATAAAATATTTATACGGATTTAAACAGGTTAAGTGCCACTTGAAGGGTCCTTGAAAAATGCACGCTGTTTATTTGAGGAATGCTGACATCGGCGAAATTTTTCATGAATAATCCGGGCTAAAGGACACATTACCGCCGCATTTCCGTGCGCGCCATCGTGCGGCTCCACCCCGGCGTGTGGGTGAAGCCCGAGGACTGAACCCCAACCCCCGTTTCGGTCCGCCATGAAAAAACCCCTTCTCACCGCCGTCCTGACCCTGGCCGTTGTCCTCGTCTTGGCGGTCATCACCCTGCGGGACCAGCCCCCCGCACCCGAACCACGCGCCTCGGCGTTTCAGGAGAAAGCCGGAGAGGCGTCCCTTCCGCTGGCCTCGGCGGAGAAAACCGCGGAGGAGAAGTACCGCGCCCTGGTGAAGGGCGGAAGGAGCAGACCCGCCCCCGTGCCCGTGCCCTTCGTGGGCCGGGAAATGGGCGAAGGCTCCGGCCGGGAAGCCGCCGGTCCCGAGGAACCCGCCCTGACCCCGCAGGAGCAATGGGAGGAAGCCCGTTTGAAGGCACTTGCCCAGGTGGAACACTCCCATGGCGAATTCTTCGACCGCCTGGGCATTGACGGCGAGGCGCGGGTGGAGGTGGAGGCCGTGCTGGCAAAGATCCACGCCGCGCAGGTGATGGAGAAAGCCGGCGAGCAAGCTCCCGGCGGGATTTCCGCCGAGCGCGCGCAACAGGCCGCCCGGGAGGCCATGGGCCCCGAACTCTACGCGGAGGTGGTCCGGTGGGAAGAAACGCTTCCGGCCCGCATGGGGGTGCGGCGGCTCGCCGCGGACATGTACGCCAACGGCCGGGGGTTCACTCCGGAGCAGGAAACCGCGCTTATCGGCGTGCTGCACCAGGCCCGAAAGCGGCTGGAAGCGGAAGCAGGGCCGCAAGGGGAAGAGGCAGGCCAGGGAGGTGAAGCCACGGCGCCGGACCCCCAAGCCCGGGAAGAGACGTTGAGGCAGGCGCTGGCGTCCGCCGCCCGGGGCATCCTGTTCCCGGACCAGGTCCCCTTGTTTTTGGAGGTGTTGGAGGAAAACCGCCTTGTCGTGGACCCGCCGCCGGCCGCGCCCCTGGTTCCCGCCCCCTAGCCCGGATTATTCACGCGTTCGATTCGCGCGAGAGCAAGGAAGGAGGAGGGAAGCTGTACTTTTGTACCGCGACCCCCTCCTGACGCAGCTATCGCGTGAATCGGGCTCGC
>JAFDHW010000284.1 GCA_019308705.1 Deltaproteobacteria bacterium | reverse complement strand
CTGGTTCACCCACCCGGGAGTGTTCGTGGACGTCCGCAAAGGGATCGAGGAGTACCTGGAGGAACGGGGGGGCGGGCTGAAGGATATTATCGGGCTGGCTGCGAGAGAATCGTAGAAAAAGCGTGGGGGAGGAACGTTTTGGAAAAAGCCCCCCGCAAACCCTCTTTCTTTCCTTCTTCCCCAACCAAAAGCAGGCGTACCCGGGGTGCGTCGGGCATCCCCCGTCCGCCGCGTACCGCGGCGATTCGCCCTTGTGGACAGCCTGCTACAGCCTGAAAGACTCTTTCATTCCCGCGTATTTCTCCCTCAGCTTGGGCTTTTCGATCTTTCCGGTGGGGTTTCGGGGAACTTCTCCGAAGAAGAAGCGGCGGGGGCGCTTGTAGCGGGGGAGGACTTCGCAGAATTCCGCGATTTCCTGCTTCGTGATTTCGCGGCCGGGTTTGGGCTGGATGATGGCGGCGGGGATTTCTCCCAGGCGCAGCGAGGGGATGCCGATGACGGCCACGTCGGCGATTTTCTCGTGGGAGGCGAGAAAGTCTTCGATCTCCACCGGGTAGATGTTTTCTCCGCCGGTGATGATGACGTCCTTTTTGCGGTCCACAAGCCAGATGAAGCCCTCTTCGTCGGTCCTGGCCACGTCTCCCGTGGCAAGCCAGCCGTTTTTCAGGACGGCCGCGGTGGCTTCGGGGTTCTTGTAGTAGCCGTCCATGACGCCGGGGCCGCGGACCCAGAGTTCTCCCGGGGTGCCGGGGGGCACGTCCACCTGGTTGTCGTCCACGATGCGGTATTCCCAGTCGAACCCTGGCCGGCCGATGGCCCCCACCTTGTGCTCGTTTTCCATGCCCAGATGCACGCAACCGGGGCCGGTGGTTTCGGTCAGCCCGTAGTTGGTGTCGTACTGGTGGTGGGGGAACACGGACTTCCACTCCCGGATGAGGGACCGGGGCACGGGCTGGGCGCCGATGTGCATGAGCCGCCACCGGGAAAGATCGTAGTTCCTGAGCTTGACCTCCCCCGACTCGATGGCGAACAGGATATCCAGCGCCCAGGGGACCAGGAGCCAGACCACGGTGACGCCTTCCTCGGAGACGGCTTCCAGGATGTATTCCGGGGTGACGCCTTTCAGCAGGACCGCGGGGGCGCCCACGATGAAATTTCCGAACCAGTGCATCTTGGCGCCGGTGTGGTACAGCGGCGGGATGCACAAAAAGTTGTCGGCCCGGGTCTGGTTGTGGTGGCGGTTTTCCAAAAAGCAGGCGAACTCGAGGTTTCGGTGGGTGATGACGGCGCACTTGGGCGTGCCGGTGGTGCCGGAGGTGAAGTACAGGCCCGCGGGGTCGGTGAGCGACAGGGGGACTCCCGGCGGCTCGGGGGACGCTTCGGCGGTGAAGTCCGTAAGCGGCACGGCGAAGTCCGGACAGGCGGATGGTTCTCCGGCGAACACGAACGTCTGGATGGAGGAGGACAGGGGGTCCTTGACAGCCCGGATGCGTTCGATGAACTCCGGGCCGAAGACGAGGACTTTGGCGGAGATGAGGTCGTTGGCGGTTTGGATGTCGGATTCGGTGAACCGAAAGTTCATGGGCGCGGCGGTGGCCCCGGAGGCGAGGATGCCGAAGTAGATGGGCAGCCACTCGATGCAGTTGGTCATGAGCTGGGCGCACACGTCGCCTTTTTTTACGCCCGCCGCGACGAGGGCGTTGGCCACGCGGTTCGCCTGGCGGAAAAACTGCTTCCAGGTCATTTCCGTGCGGCGGTTCTTTTCCGGCTCCCGTTCCACCAGGGCGGTGTCTTCCGGGTACATGCGGGCGTTTCGGGCGAGGATGTCGGTGATGATCACGATTATTCAGCCTTTCAAGCTCGGACTCCCCCGACGGGTGAAAAATTCCGCCGATGTCAGAATGCTTACAACATAAAAGATTGAACTCCTCTTAGCCCGAATTATTCATGAAAAATTTCGCCGAATAAAATATTTATATGGATTTAAACAGGTTAAGTGCCAATTGAAGGGTCCTTGAAAAATGCACGCTGTGAAATTTTTCACCCTTCCGGCGAGCCCGATTCACGCGATAGCTGCGTCAGGAGGCGGTCGCGGTACGAAAGTACAGCTTCCCTCCTCCTTCCTTACTCTCGCGCGAATCGAACGCGTGAATAATCCGGGTTAGACCTTAACCTGCCAAAATCAATAAGAAATATCGTATTCGGCGAAATTTTTCCTGAACAATCCGGGCGAGGAGTTGGGCCAAAATACCCGGCCGGGCGGCGGCGGTCAAGGGCCTGCGCGGCGGGGGTGAAAAGGGTTGACGCAAGGGGGATTTTGTTCAATAAGTCAAGCTTCTTGAACCGGATTTGCGCGCTGGTTGCGTTATCGGGGCCGACGTACAAGGAGTACGCCTTCGCCCCTCTATCCTTGCCGGCACGCAAATCAGGCCTTTGAATGATCCGGTTTGGGTATCTATCATTTCTGGCCCCGGGGGATTTCGTCCGGGGTAAATACGTTCAGCCTGCCGCGAGACGCGGGGCGCGGGCCGGGGATTCCGGCCTTGGGGAGGAAAGGAGACGTCAATGTCCGCGAAGCTTATCAAGGGAACGGAAATCCGGGAGGAGATCCTGGAGGAAATCACCAAGGAAGTGGCGGAAATCAAGGAGAAACACGGGAAAGTCCCCGGGCTGGTCACCATCCTGGTGGGCGAGAACCCCGCCAGCGTTTCCTACGTGACCCTGAAGATCAAGACCGCCCACCGGGTGGGTTTCCACGAGATCCAGGACAACCAGCCGCCGGATATTTCCGAGGAAGACCTCCTGGCGATCATCGACAAGTACAACAAGGACGACGACATCCACGGCATCCTGGTGCAGCTGCCCCTGCCCAAGCACATCGACGACAAGAAGGTGCTGAACGCCATTGACCCGGACAAGGACGTGGACGGGTTCCACCCCGTGAACGTGGGCCGGCTGATGATCGGCGGCAGCGAGGTGAAGTTCCCGCCCTGCACCCCGGCGGGCATCCAGGAGATGATCGTGCGCGCGGGCGTGGAGACCGAGGGCGCGGAAGTCGTGGTGGTGGGCCGCTCCAACATCGTGGGCAAGCCCATCGCGGTGATGATGATGCAGAAGGGCCGCGGGGCGAACTCCACGGTGACCGTGGTGCACACCCGCACCAAGAACCTGGACGAGCACTGCAAGCGGGCGGACATCCTCATCGTGGCCGCGGGCGTGCCCGGGCTGGTGAAGCCCGAGTGGATCAAGCCCGGCGCGTGCGTCATCGACGTGGGCGTGAACCGCGTGGGCGAGAAGATCTCCGAGAAGACCGGCAAGAAGGTGGCCATCCTCCGCGGCGACGTGGACTTCGAAGCAGCCAAGGAGATCGCGGGCTACATCACCCCCGTGCCCGGCGGCGTGGGCCCCATGACCATCACCATGCTCATGAAGAACACCTTAAACTCGCTGAAGTTCAAGCTGGGCCTCATGTAAGAGGCAGACCGCCCCTTCCGCCTGCCTCGGCGCGGGCGGAAGGGGCTGTTTTTTTGGAGACAACGCCCATGGCAAGGATTCGCGTACTGGTCACCGGAGGGGCGGGGTTCATCGGCAGCCACCTTTGCGACCGCCTGGTGGAAGCAGGCGCGGACGTGCTTTGCCTGGACAACTTCCTCACCGGGTCCAAAAAGAACGTGGAGCATTTGTTCGGGAAGCCGAACTTCGAGCTTTTGCGCCACGACGTGGTGGAGCCCATCCTCCTGGAGCCGGACCGCATCTACAACCTGGCCTGCCCGTCCGCGCCCGTGCACTACCGCAAAAACGCGGTCAAGACCGTAAAGACCAACGTCATGGGCGCCATCCACATGCTGGGCATGGCCAAGCGCACCAAGGCGCGGCTGTTGCAGGCCTCGGCCTCGGAGGTGTACGGCAGCCCGCCGGCGGACGCGGGGCCCATTGCCGAATCCTACCGGGGAAGGGTGAACCCCATCGGCTTGCGGGCGTGCTACAACGAGGGCAAACGGGTGGCGGAAACCCTGGTGCGCGACTACCGCATCCAGAACCGGGTGGACGCCCGGATCGCCCGGATCTTCAACACCTTCGGCCCGCGCATGGCCCCGGACGACGGCCGGGTGGTTTCCACGTTCATCGTGGCCGCGCTAAAGGGCGAGCCGTTGGCGGTGCACGGCGACGGCAGCCAGAAGCGGAGCTTCTGCTATGTTTCGGACATGGTGGAGGGGCTCTTGCGGCTCATGGAGGCCCCGGCCCCGGAAGGGCCGGTGAACATGGGAAACCCCGGCGAGGTTTCCATCCTTCAGCTGGCCGAGATGATCATCGCCCTTTCCGGCTCCAAGTCCGAGATACGTTTCGCGCCGCTTCCCGGGGAGGACACGCCGGGGAGGCGGCCGGATATTTCCCTGGCCAGAGAGCTTCTTTCCTGGGAGCCCGGGGTGGGCCTGGAGGAGGGCCTGAAAAGGACCATCGCCTGGTTTCAAGACAACGGACTCGACGATTGCTGAACCATGAAGAAGCCCGATTTCGACAAGCAGGGGGGGCTGGTCCCCGCCATCGCCCAGGACAAGAACACCGGCGAGGTGCTCATGCTGGCCTACATGAACGAGGCCGCGTGGGAAAACACGGTGAAGACCGGAGAGGCCACCTACTGGAGCCGGAGCAGAAACGAGCTGTGGATAAAGGGCAAGACCTCCGGCAACGTGCAGAAGGTGGCGGAGATCCGGCTGGACTGTGACCGGGACACGGTGCTTTTGAAGGTGGAACAAGTAGGCGGGGCCGCCTGTCACACGGGCCACAGAAGCTGCTTCCACCGCCTGGTCACCGATAGCGGAGAGGTGATCGACGGCGAACCGGTTTTCGACCCCGAGGAAGTGTACGGCAAAAAATGAAGGACAAGCTGAAACTGGGCATCCCCAAAGGCAGCCTCCAGCAGGCCACCATCAACCTGTTTTCCCGGGCCGGGTGGAAGATCAACGTGAACGGGAGAAGCTACTTTCCCGAGATCGACGACCCGGACATCGACTGCGCCATCTGCCGAGCCCAGGAAATGAGCAAGCACGTGGAAAGCGGCACCCTGGACGCGGGCCTCACCGGCCGGGACTGGATCGCCGAAAACCAGTCCGACGTGCACGTGGTGTGCGAGCTGGTGTATTCCAAGGTGTCCTCGCGGCCGGCGCGGTGGGTTCTGGCCGTGGCCGCGGATTCGCCCTACGAGAAGCCCGAGGATCTGGCGGGCAAGACCATCGCCACGGAGATGGTGGGCTTCACCAAGCGGTGGTTCGCACAACGGGGCATCGACGTGGAGGTGGAGTTTTCCTGGGGCGCCACCGAGGCCAAGGTGGTGAACCGCCTGGCCGACGCCATCGTGGAGGTGACCGAGACCGAAAGCACCATCCGGGCGCACAACCTGCGCATCATCCACGAGCTGATGCAGACCAACACCCAGCTCATCGCCAACCACGAGGCGTGGAAGAACCCGGAAAAGCGTACCAAGCTGGAGCACCTGGCCCTGCTGTTGAAGGGCGCCTTGCGGGCGGAGAAGCTGGTGGGGCTGAAGATGAACGTGCCCCAGTCCCGCGTGGACGGCGTCATGGCCCTTTTGCCCAGCTTAAAGGCGCCCACCGTGGCGCATTTGTACCAGTCCGACTGGCTGTCCGTGGAGACCGTGGTGAGCGTGGCCGAGGTGCGGGACCTGATCCCCAGGCTGCTTGCCGCCGGCGCGGAGGGAATCCTGGAATACCCCCTGAACAAGGTCCTCTAGCCCGGATTATTCACGACGCCTGATTTCCGTGCTGGCAAGGATAGAGGGGTGAAGGCGTACTTTGGTACGCCGAGCCCCGATAACGC